>DAOWNS010000053.1 GCA_030642465.1 Candidatus Thorarchaeota archaeon
AACACCGAACGTCGCCACATCGTTTGCGTTAACATGCACTGCAAGCCAACCAATGTCTTCAATCGATCCTGTGATTGGATCGGTGGAAGCGACGATTACTCGATTCCCAATCCTGATCAAAGAAGCATCTTGTCCTATTCCGGGGCCAAGAAGCAAATCTGAATCCCTTCTACCTAAATGTGTGAAGACTAACCGTTCAAGTACATCGGGAGGGATCTTGCCAGGGAGCATTCCATTTGACTCCTTTACGTCAAGAGGTGCACACTGGCCCTGTGCACATGTGCATGAAAAGTGAAATCATCGAGTACCCATATTGGGCTCTCCTCACTCACTATGACACAAGGCAATTTTCGGACCAATGCGCAACTCAAGCAGCAAGCAGACGCTAATAACCTAATCGAGAGCACTACTGTGCTCAATGTGCCAAGTACGTTTCTGCTTCTAGCAGGTCTGACGCTTTAAGGCGCACCTTTTCATGGCTTCCCTTGAGAAGCTCGCCAAGTACTGAGTCGACCCGCATTAGCTCTCGTGATAGGTATGCATGTCCGCCTCCTGCCCGAGCAATCAAGTACGCACCAAACGTCTTTCGAAACTCCGGTACGGCCAACAATGTTTCCATTGGATTGTCGTGCCCCTCCTTTCGCATCCTGAGCATTGTGGCCAGCTCCAGCGCGTCATGGTATGGACGCTTGAGTATTCGAACCCACTGAACCTGTTCGGAATCGACATTGACTGCAGCCAATCGCACATTAGCCTTACGAAGCATCCGCGATGCCTTGACTAAATCTCGGACTGGAGTATACATGGCCTGGCCCGGTCCCACCGATTGAGCAAGGGGAACATTGGGCGCAAAATCAGATATGACAATGACAAGTGGTTCGATGCTACTTCTGCGCATCCTCTCTCTTTTGATGGTTTCGAGGGATTTCATTAGTCCTTCCGCTAGAGGCGTAAGGCCCGATACTCTAAGCTGGGCGAAACCGCGATAGATCTTGTTCCAATTGGATGTGGGTGTCTGAACTTCGACAGCCCCACTATCTTTGAACGCAATAATCCCTGCGCGATCTCTGGACCCTCGAACTTCACTCTCTATGCGACCTAGAAGAGTTCGTACCTGGCTCATACTCCCCTTCATGGACATGCTTACGTCAATGACAAGGATAACCGTCAAGGGTATCCTTGCTGTGAAAACCTTCTCCCTGATGTCGCTCTTATCGATTACTAGATTCTTACCGGGCGTTACTATTCCTGTTCTCGCAACAGCTGCAACTATGGTGGAAGGTAGGTGAATATTACTTGCCTTCTTCAGAGGTATTCGAAACTTCAAGGAGCGTCCGTGTTGTGAAGTTTCAGATGCTTTTAGAGACCCCGCAGATCTTGAGCTGACCCTCTTGTTAATCCACCCGCCAGAAGAAACCTTTGATCGTTTCATGACCTTGGAACGAAGCTCGCTAGCGTCAAAGATAGCCTCACCACTGGCGAGGTCAGGAATCTTAACGAAGAACCCAGTATCGATACCGATTGGAGATTCTCTGATTTCGGATTTGGGCCCAATGACCTTCGTAGGAGGCTTGAAGCTATAGGGGCGTGTAGCGAACCCCCATTCATCACCCGGTTCGGGAACTCCGTTTCCCGGTTCTACAGTATCTATCCCTGCGGCTGGTCCACTTTTCCTGCGCATCATAGTTCGTAGCCAACGTCGGATTGTATAGTAAATGAGCGGGATGTACACAATTGTGTTCACAATGAGAAGCGGAATCGTTGGGAATGTGCCCCACGGATGGCCCACCAAAAATGCAATCGGACTGATATGTATCCAGGCGAAGTATGAGAACACGGTCACCATCATGATAGCACAGAACGTGCCCTTGATGGCGTCACCTCTGGCTTGTCTTATTTTCCTCGGAGTTTTTTTTTGCCGTCTCCAGATCCTTTGGTCGCGAAAGTGGATTGTCTGCCGAATCTACCGCCACTGGAACGATTGCCGGGTTCTTCCTTTGAAGGTGGCACTTCGGTAGGAGATTTGCGCCTATCAGATTTCTGCGTGATACTGACCGCTTTTGTGATGGCCTGATCAATATCCGTAGACGAAGGTGGATCCAACAAACCACCCCGCCGCGTTCTATGGCTCAGCGTTAGCTGGGCCGCTATCTTCATATCGTCCAGAGCAACTTCCTTACGTCCTTCAAGGGCTGCGCGAGTAATTGCCGTCTTGCTAATTATGATGTCTGGCCGGACCCCGTCAACTTCAAGGGCATCACAGGCCATAGCAATAGCTCTGAGATTGCGCTCCAGCAAAACTACTTCTTTCAGTATCCGCTTTGCTTGGACAATCCGTTCGCGAAGACTTGCCTGCTCCTCGGACCATTCATCCATGAAACGTTTCGGGTCAGTTTCAAAAGAGAGGTTCCTGCGCACCAAGTCCATCCGTTGCTCAATTGTAAAGTTACTGTCCACTGCCACGTGCAGAGAAAATCTGTCAAGCAGCTGCGGACGCAGTTCCCCCTCTTCTGGATTCATAGTACCTATGAGCACAAAGTCGGCTGGGTGTGAGATGGATATACCCTCGCGCTCGATTACGTTAACTTCAGTTGCAGCGGCATCAAGGAGGTCATCAACCAGATGATCGGGTAGTAGGTTAATTTCGTCAACATAGAGAACATTCTGATGGGCTTCAGCGAGAATCCCGGGCCTGAGTGCTTGAATGCCCTCTTGCAGAACTTTTTCGATATCAAGAGCGCCAATCAATCGATCTTCCGTTGTGGAGAGCGGCAGGTTCACGACTCGCATCTTCCGCTTGTGGCACTTCAATTCCTCGCCAGATTCTATGCGTGCTCGGCACTCGGCACATAGGAACTCCTTTCGTGATGGATTGCATCCAAAACGGCAATCATCAATTACGTCGACTTCGGGCAGTAGATCTGCCAAGGCTCTCACAACAGTGGTCTTCCCAGTACCTTTGGGCCCTGAGATGAGGACGCCTCCTATTCGTGGGTTGATCCCATTCAGAACCAGAGCTAGCTTGAGACGTTCAAGGCCGACGATAGATGTGAATGGTAGAACAGATCTCTTCAGCTCGGTCAAGGGCTTTCCAGTCCAATTTGTTATTACTGGATGGAAAGTTAAAGACACAAATAAGGCTGCGCGTCTACGTAGGGCAGGGTCTTTTGGTTGATATCTCACATCTCACACCTTGAATGCCCACGGTGCAGCAAGAAGTATAATGCTGAAAGGAAGGCGGCCTATTGCATCTGTGGTTCACCTCTCTTTGCAATCTATGACACGATAGGAGTGAGTGAAGCTGTGGGACGGGGCGAGTTCCCATCAAGAGTGAACTCGATGTGGAGGTACTCTCAGCTCCTCCCCGTGAAATCGCCGTCCTTCATTGTAAGCTTGGGGGAAGGCTGGACTCCACTGAGTCTGTCACGACGTCTTGGCCGCCATCTGGGTCTTAAGATTTTGAGGATCAAAGATGAAGCTCAGAACCCCACTTTGAGCTTTAAAGACCGAGGTCTCTGCGCGGCGATATCAAAGCACCTCGAACTCGGTAGCACTGCATTCGCTCTACCCTCAGCTGGTAACGCGGGAATATCTACTAGCGCGTATTGTGCAGCTGCAGGAGTGCCAGCACATATCTTCATGCCAACAGACACCCCCGAAGCGTTCTTTCGGGTTTGTGAAATGTTTGGAGCGGAAGTCATCAAGGTCGACGGCACAATCTCAGACAGCGCGGCTGAGATGAGAAAAAGAAACGGCGACTGGATGGACCTTTCGACAACAAAGGAACCCTACCGGGTTGAGGGAAAGAAGACATTGGGCTTCGAAATTGCTGAACAATTGGGATGGAAAATGCCTGACGCAATTATCTGTCCGACAGGCGGAGGAACTGCCCTGATTGGAATTTGGAAAGCGTTCGATGAGTTGGAATCTATTGGATTGGTGGGAAGCGAAAGACCACGCATGTATGCCGCACAGAGTGGCGCATGTGCGCCGGTAGTGCGGGCTGTTGAGAGAAACGCAGAAGAGATTGAACCATGGCCCAATGGGAATACAATCGCCTATGGGCTGAGGGTTCCAAGTCCTTTTGCGGGTCATCTACTACTCAATACCATTAGGCGATCTGGAGGCAGTGCGGTTGCTGTTGCTGAACAGGAGATTGAGCCAAGCCGCAGAATGGCAGCATTGATGGAAGGTCTGGAGATATGCCCAGAGGCGGCTGTTGGACTAGCGGGTCTCCGAAACTTGATTGAATCGGGCGAAATCGACTACTCTGAAGACGTCGTGCTTTTGAACACAGGTTCCGGTTCGCGATATCCCTTCACGAAAACCGATTGAACCCATTAAACAATATGCTCAAGTATTTGCCTCAAATCATTACCTTCAATTGTGATCATCGCGGCCTCAGCTACTTTCTCAGTTTCAGGCCGGAAGGCTATAGATAATCCAACATGGGAGAAGATTGTCATGTCATTCTTCCCATCGCCGACGTATGCGGTTTCGCTCAGTGGAACTCCAAAATGGTCGAGAATCTCTTTAATCTCATGAATCTTATCACCCCATCCCACCTTAACCTCGACCCCACCAGTCAAGATGCCATCAGAACTAAGCAGCCTATTTGATAGAACATACTCTATGCCCACTCGTCGACCGATATCATCAGCTAGGATATCAAGTCCACCAGATAGGATTGCTACATGTATTCCCTGCTCTTTCAATCGTGCGATGGTTTCTTGAGCACCAGGGACTGTTCTAGTTTCCGCGACTACACTCATCACTTCTTCAACAGGCTGCCCCTTCCACAGACCTGCGTCAAGCTCTGCCCACTGATTGTAGGTAATCTCGCCCGCAAAGAATTGAGCGAAATATTTTTTCCCTAGCTTCTCTGTATGGAAATGCTCGTGGAGTCGCCACCAGATGCTGGAGTGACATGTTAGAGTGCCGTCAGCATCAAAAACAACTAATCGAATGGGCAATACAATAAACCTTCCGAACCCATAGGAGGGGTTCTGTTTTCTTAGCTCTCTGCCTCACGCTCCCGTTCCTCACGGGCTTCCCGTTCCAGGTCAGCCAGAAGATCGTCGATCCGCTTTTCTTCAGACTTACCTCTCTCACTGGAAACAACTTCTCCCTTAGTTCGAAGTGGCGGCAGAACACCCTCTTTCTCCAATAAAATCTCTGCCTCCATGGAATCGAGCTGCCGATCAATTCTCTCTTCTGCTTCTACTGAAGCCCCTGTTGCGGAAAGGTCCTCTGACAACAGCTCCCCGGCAATGGTTATGTGTTCGAAAGATTCTGATAGCTTATCAAGCTGCGTCTGAATCTCGACTGGAGTCAGAAGAGTCCGGGCCTCCATCAATGCTTCGTTTGCAATGCCGAATGCTCGCAAAACCTCTGCTTGGTCTCTGG
Source organism: Candidatus Thorarchaeota archaeon (assembly GCA_030642465.1). GTDB lineage: Archaea > Asgardarchaeota > Thorarchaeia > Thorarchaeales > Thorarchaeaceae > WTCK01. Next base: position 5,407 of record DAOWNS010000053.1, read on the forward strand.
CTTCCTCTATGTTCAGGAGAGCTGTTTCAAGGGTGAGAAACTGCTGCTGATAGCGCCCCTTCCGATTCTCAAGATCGACAACTATGCTCAGGTGTGATCTTGCAGATGTGCGGTCGCCCTTTGCCATGGCATCTTTCGCAGACTTTTGTTCCTCAGTCATTCTTGTTTCGAGACGCCGAACTCTAAGTGTCAGAGCATTCATTGTGCCCTTCATCTCGAGCATTCCGCGCTCAGCATCAACCTTCTTCTTGCCGCTCAGAAAACCCATAATACACACCGATGTTGGCCTTTCAGTGTGACCTGCCCCTTAACGCCATTTAACCTTTAGGGGCGGATAGTATTTAGATGGTCATTCCGTCGAAGACAAGTGAAGATACTATGACGCTCGTGCAGGTTCTGGGAAGAGCAGTAGAAACAGCGAAGAAGAATGTTCTGAACAACCTAGACTTGGCAGCAGAACAAATTGGGACCGTCAATCCATTCGGGGATAAAACTCTGCTGCTTGACCAGCGAGCCGAAGATATCATTGTGGAAGTGCTGCGGGAGTCCGGGATGCAGTTTGATATCATGACTGAAGAGCGAGGCGTAATCAAATCTGAGGGCACCCCAGAATTCCTGGCAATAGTGGATCCAATCGATGGTTCAGCCAATCTAGAGAGAGAAATCCCCCTCTGTTCCATTGGGATCTCAGTTATTCCTTTTTCAGACACTATGACGACCGATGACGTAGCTCTAAGCATTATCGACTCCATCTTCACAGATGAAACCTACGTGGCTACCAAAGGCCAAGGCGTGAGAAAGAACGGGAAGATCGTTCAACCAAGAGAAGGCACATCAATAGAGAATGCGATCATCTCCTATGACACAAAGCGAAAGTGGGAAGGGCAGTTTGCTGAGGCGTCCTGCAGAACTTTGACGTCCGTTTATGACATGCGAAGAAGTGCAAGCAATTTGCTGGATCTTTGCTGGACTGCTGCTGGTTCACTTGATGCTATGGTAGACCTTAGGGATATGCTTCCGATTGTGCATGTTTGCGGAACCCACATGGTTCTGGAGGCGGGAGGTGTCGTGCTGGACAAGAATGGCTCGCACTTTGCAGTGCCCATTGACATGGACTCAAAAATGAGCTTCGTCGCTGCTTCCACTAATGAACTTGCCAAAGAGATACTCGCCGCATTCACAGGGGTTACATTCTGAAACCCATCTGTAGGTCTAGGTCACATCTAACAGCTTAAAACGGATTACTTATGCCAAGATAGACACGTGATGCAGTATGTCGAAACCGATGGCCTCCCCCGAAATTCTCGAAGCTATGAAAGATATCAAGCATAAGATTGTAGTACTCTCAGGAAAGGGAGGCGTAGGAAAGACAACTGTAGCCACAAACCTTGCGATTGCCTTTGCAAAGAGGAAGCTTACGGCGGGTGTACTGGACGTTGACATCTATGGACCCAACGTTCCGAAGCTCCTTGGGCTTGAGGGACAGCGTCCAACAGTGGAAGAGAATTTCATACAACCAGTAGTTGGTCCGTTGGGACTCAAGGTGATGAGCATGGGATTCCTCTTGCAGAAGAGCGACGATGCTGTTGCTTGGAGAGGGCCACTAGTATCTAAGGCAATAAGCCAATTTCTTGGCAATGTGCGATGGGGCAAGCTTGACGTCCTTGTTGCTGACCTCCCTCCGGGAACAGGGGACGAAATTCTAAGCATTCTTCAGCTAATACCCGATATCGACGGAGTCGTCATAGTATCAACGCCCCAAGAAGTGGCTGTGCTTGACGCCAGACGTGCAATCCAGCTTGTTGAGAAAATGGGTGTGCCCGTGCTTGGCCTCGTTGAGAATATGGCGGAGTTTGTGTGTCCCAACTGCGAAGAAGTTCACAAAATCTTCGGAGAAGGCGCGGCAAAGCAAGCTACTGAAGAATACAATATTGACCATTTAGGAACTCTGCCATTGGATCCAAGAGTTATATCTCTGAGCGATAAAGGCACGCCGTTCGTCATGGAAATGCCAGACTCCAAGGTGGCCAAGGCATTCGAGAAGCTTGTAGATAAGCTTGCAAAGAAGATAGGAATGTAAGCGGCATAGAATCGCCTTGCACAAGCAAGTATCTTGTGCGTGTGAGTAACTATTCTTCAGACGATTCGTTTTCCTCTTCGTCTGGTGACTCGAGCTCCTCTATGGTGGCTTCAACTTTCTCTGGCTCGATTTCTTTTTCCTCTGAAGATTCGCTGGAATCCACTTCATCAGCTTCTTCGCCACCAGGTGAGAGTTTCAGAACCATGACATATCCGAGGACAGTAGCAATTATCCCGAGAAAGATTGTAATCGAGAAAGCCCCGCCAGATCCAAACCACGCATTTGGATTGACGAATAGGTTTGATAGTGGAGTGTCCAGCAATACATGCTGAACCCACATGGGCACTGTAAAAGCAAGGGGTAGACAGATGATCACTAGGAGGATTGCTGATAGAATAATCTCGTATGTGTACGCCAGTATTTTGCGAAAGGTGCTGTCAATCGCGTTCTTTGCCTTGGACAATGTGTTCTCTCCTTAGCCAGTCGACCTGTGCCTCCTTTTTAACACTTACTCCGGACTGAGGCTAGTCAAAACAAGTCTACTGTTCAAAAAGGGTGTAGGGGCCCAGAAAAAGATAGCTCGCCAGCGCGTGTGTCATAGGACGGATTCTTGAGAGAGGGAGGGGAGGGAGAGATGGCGAACCATTCGGGCCCCGTCAAGTATTATTAGTTCCTATTAGCATATAAGTATATGGCCGGCATAAGCTATCAACTCAGGTCCAAGAGGATAGGCGGCTCATCAAGCAGCAATCAGATTCTGGGAAAGAAGAGAGAGAAATCAAGAAGGTGATGGCGGGGGGCCGAAGAACACTGAAGGAGGAGAGAGAAGGTGAGTTTCAGGAGATGGCCCCCTTAGCCTTCATACATATCATTGTTGCACTTGTTATTAAAAGAAATTAGGATATATATGTCAGTGATATCATCGTGATCTTCTCAACTTAACGAGCGCATTGCACACATCCACACCGTTCTAGCAGCCCAAAGAATGAACCCTGATTTTCACCCCTCAAGCGCTTCACTCATTCGTCGTTGGTGTGTTAATGAGCGTTGATGTATCTCAAATTGCGAGATTATTACAAAACACTGCATCACAATTCATGTGCCTGTTCCATTCCAGTTTGAATGTCCATATCAATGGGAGTGCAACCATGAGAGAACACTTCAACAACGAAGGGGTTCCGTGCCTCCGCAACCTTGATCCACATGGCGTTATCCCTTCGGTAGTATCGATAATCCAAATTGCAGTGACGAACCTCTATGATGGACTTCGTTGGCAGTTCCTCTAGCTTGGCGATTTCAAGCCGATGGCCAGGGTTTTGAGTGCCGACTGGATTGGATAAAAAGAGCCTGAATACGTCTTCATCAGACGGCATGAGAACAGCAACATGTGGGCGATCGACAGAGTTCCACTTGGATGGAATTGGGGGCTTGCGGCATGTGTACGCACCAATGGCGGAGCGCAACATCAGATAAGCACCCTTGTCAATTATCACTTTCATATCCGTCCGTTCGTTTTTTCCGTGTAGGGAAATCTTCAGGTAAGAATGAATATCGCTGGAAAGCAGTATATAACTATCCACGACTTATCGCGTTGCGGCAGTGTCGTTAGAAGCCTTCGTATGGTACCAATGGAGCCCTGCACGTTCCAAGCGTGATTGAGGGCAGTTAATTCCAAGAAGGCAGTGAACGACCAAGACTTTGACAGGGCATTCTAACTTAACAAACGGCCAAGGGAGAGATGACTACTTGTCTACACCAATCCGATTGCGAACCTCAGTAAGCACGCTCGACAATGATTCGAAAGTCAATGAGGCACCTGCACGACGTAGTGATTCGTGATCAGTTTCTCCAGTTGTGACTCCCCAGAACTCTATGCCGGCTCTCTTCGCAGCAACAGCATCTATACCAGCATCTCCCACATAGATTACTTCGTCCGGTTCGAC
>DAOWNS010000044.1 GCA_030642465.1 Candidatus Thorarchaeota archaeon
ATTACAGGCTACGTTGGCAAAATCATTGACAAACGCGGCCCAGTTCAGGTCCTTGTGGTTGCCTATCTCTCCTACATTTTATTCGCAACTGGTTTCGCTATGGTGACAAGTCCCGAAGTTGCTTTGATTCTTTGGGCACTGCCAATCTATCCCTTGTCTTCAACGGCAGCATTTGCCTTAGCAGCGCGGATTTCCGGAGAGAGTGAGCGTGGTCGTGCGATGTCATTGGTAAATGGTGCACAAAATCTTGGTATGGTGATTGGCCCTCTAATCGGAGGGGTTTTTGCCGAACTAATGAATCGGGTTCAACCGGTTTCTTGGGTCAATGTGGCTTTCAATTTTCTCGCTCTCTTCTTGGCACTAGGCCTAGTGCGTCAACTGGGATGGATGACTGAACGAATCAGTCAGACTGACCAGCACTTTGAAATAACGGAGTAGTTTCCTGCCAACATATGACTGGTGGTTGCACAATCGGAGCCAAGATTGTTGGCGACAGATACCTCCTTTTCAAGAATCGAGACCTTGTCTACGAAGATTACAAAGATCAATGCATCTTCGAGAATGACATCTTCGCCGTGATTGGCATCAAGATTGGTGCGGGTGTTGACATGGGTGCGTCCATTGGCGTCAACCGATGGGGTCTTGCTGCCTGCAATTCAACTGTCCTAATCAACTCTGAAGAAGCATACGACGTTCTCATGGAGCGTTTGCTACGACGAGCTAAGACCCTCGATGAGGCCTATGACATCGTGGTGAACTCCCTCGATGGTGGGGAGCGATATCAATGGGGCAATTTTGTGATTGCGACCCCCGATGAGGTTGGAGCAATTGAGATTGGCGATGGCACGTATGAAATCGAGAGCGGCTCAGATTCGATAGCTCGTACAAATCATCATCTCATCCTCTCAACAAGGGACGCCCTGCTCAGAGCATCCCCTGAGGAGCGCGAAGCTGGAGGTCCTCTCAACGCGAGTCAGAGCAGAAGGCAGATTGCGGCAAGGATGCTTGAATCCGCTAGGTCTACCCAAGACATAATCGAGATACTCAGTACACACGCCAAGGGAAAGGGCTATGATTCGATATGTCGGCACAGAACTGGGGCAAGGGGCGAAGACCCGTGGTTGGGTGAAACTTCCTATAGCTATATCATTGAGGTCGAAACGAAGCCGTTTGACTTCCGCATTCATGTTGCACCGGGGAATCCTTGCAGTACCACATTCCACGAGGTGCAATTAGACTTCAAAACCACTAGTGAAGCAAAAGAACAACTAATTCGCGACTTTCCATAAACACGTGGGTACGCTGGTGATCTGATGGACCTCACACGACTTCAACAAGCACTACAGGGAGTTGCCATAACGACAGCCACTCCTTTTTCTAAAGACCTCCGATCAATCGATCTGGATGCATTGACTGGAAACATGGAGTATCTATTGAGGGCGGGTGGGAAATTCCTTGTTCCCTGTGGCAACACCGGGGAGTTCTACTCACTTACGTTCGATGAATGGAAGCAGGTGCTGAGAACTACCCTTGATGTTGTTGCTGGCAAGATGACTGTGACTGTGGGCATTGGTCACTCCATTGGCACTGCCCTTGAGATGATCAGGTACGCTGAAACTGAAGGGGCGGACGGAGTAATGGTGATGTACCCTCAGCACGTATTCAGCTCAGAGGAAGGCGTCTTGAACTACTATCGACGAATCATAGATGGGGCAAAGGAAGTTGGCGTGATTCTGTACAAGAAGGGGCCGCTCCTAACGGATGAAGTCCTGATTAAGGTTCTAGAGAGCGGAAAAGTCGCAGGCGTGAAGTATGCCTACGGCCGCATAGTCGACTTTGCAAGGACGGTATACACACTTGGAGATGATGTGATCTGGTCTTGCGGCGTTGCAGAGAGGTTCGCTCCGTTCTATTGGTTGGCAGGCGCAAGAGGTTTCACGACCGGTCTTGGTAACTTTGCGCCGAAGATTTCACATGGGATGTTCAATGCTCTGAATAGGAGTGATTGGACTGAAGCGATGCGCATTCACAAGATGATCACGCCTCTGGAAGACTTGCGTGAGGGGCGAGGTAGTGCAAACAATGTTCCTGTTGTAAAGGCTGTGATGGACTCCTTGGGACTGGTTGGAGGAAGCTGTCGGCCTCCCATTCACAAGCTAACCAAAGCTGAACGGCAGGATGCTATTGATGCGGTTTCGGGATGGGGTTTCTAAGCCAAGCACCTACTCCAGAGGTATCTTCTTGCCATTGATGAAAACCTGCGTAACTTCACTGTAGAAATCGAATGGGTCACCCGACCAAATTACTAGGTCTGCATCCTTTCCCGGTTCAAGAGAACCTACTCGATCTTCAATCACAAGAATCTCGGCAGGATTTAGAGTGACACACCTCAGGGCATCTTCACGGCTCATGCCATGCTTAATTGCGTACATTGGCAGGAGCGGGAAGTAATTCATTGGCGTAAGCGAATCAGTTTGCAGCGCCACCTTAACACCCGCTTTGTTGAGAATGACTGCTGTCTTGAAACCACGCTCACTTGTTTCCGGCTTGGTAACCCAGAGCATGGTTGGACCAACAACTGCGGGGACTCCTTTCTTGGCTATGTGCTTGGCAATCTTGTGCCCTTCTGTGCAGTGAATGATAACGAGCCTTAGATTGAACTCTTCTGCGATTCTAATGATAGTGGTGATGTCATCAGCTCGGTGAGAATGTGCATGAAGTGGTATCTGCCTTTTGAGGACCTTGGCTATGGTTTCCAGACCCAAGTCCCTCTTGGGCGGCTTCGGTTTCGCTTCGCCTTTCTCATTCGCCTCTCTGGCTTTCGCACCGAAGGCTTTCCATTCATCCAAGTAATTCTGACCATTTGTGAGCGTCTTTCTCAGAAGTGAGGCAACCCCCATTCGGGTTGAAGGCATTCTCTTGTTTTCCACGCCATGTATCCTTTTTGGGTTCTCTCCAAGTGCTATCTTGAGCGCAGATGGAGACATTACAATCATATCTTCAACGACAGTAGCCCCATTTGGCTTGATAACAAAAGCCTCACCAGATATCACGTTCCCTGACCCGGGACCCGTATTGATGCAGGTTACACCTCCTCTTGTTATCTCTTTGAGTGATGCTTCGAAGGGGTTGAAGCCATCCATGCCGCGCATCTCGGGAGTGATTGGAGTTGTCATCTCATTCCCGTCCATACCGGCCCAACCAATCGAACCGTCGAACAATCCATGATGGCAATGTGCGTCAATGAAGCCCGGTAGCACATACTGACCCTTAGCGTTTATCTTCTTGGCCTTGGTGGGTATAGTTATCGACTTGCCAACCTTGACGATTTTCCCCTTATCAAACAGGACAATTCCGTTCTTTATCACGCCCTGCACAGGGCACATAATCGTGGCATTCGTAATCGCAATCATGCTCGCTCATCCACTGCATGTACGTCATGGAGCTGAGAAAAGTCTTCTCGTTTGTGAGGAGCATCTGTTACTTGATTGGTGCGCCATTCCAATCAAGAATATGCGCCATCCAACCAGCAGTTCGTGCCATGGCAAACAGTGATGTGTTTAGTTCCGCGGGTATGCCCAGAGTTGTGTAAACGGCAGCATTGTAGAGGTCCACATTTGGATGCAGTGTCAACCCCTTTCGTTCACGTGCAAGTGACGGTCCAATGCTCGCCACTTCCTCAACGAGTTTGTAGAGCTGCTCATGCTTCGTTCCTGAGGCTCGTCTCTTGAGGATATCTCCTAGGATCACTGCTCTTGGGTCAATCGTGCGATAGATCCTATGTCCTATCCCGAATATCCTTTGTCCCGAATCCAGCCTTTCTGATAGCTTAGCACTAACCTTGGTTGGGTTCCCGATATCCTCTATCATCCTCATGGCTCTTAAGCCGGCGCCATGATGAAGAGGGTTTCCGTGAATTAACAATGCGGAACTTAGAGCTTCAGAGAGGGAAACCCCAGCTTTAACTTCACGTTCCAGTACTGAGAGAGAGGGATTATCGGGGTCGTCCATATGAAGAATGACCGTAGTTTCAAGGTCCTTAAGGTCTTGAGTCCGCGGAAGTGATCCCGTTAGCATCCAGATGAAGTTAGCAACATGCTTCAGACCCGTTCTTGGTTCAATGAGTTCCAGTTTCTCACACTCGCGCCAAGAGTTCGCAATCACAATGGGGGTGAGAGCTACCATTGTGAGCAGAGTTTCAAATTGATTTAGGCGAAGCTTCGTTCTAATCGTACTAAGACTCTCACTCAGCCAAATCAGAGCAGACATGCAGTCACCTTTTTGTATTGACCCCAAATTCAGAGTTTCCATAGCTGATTCTCGTAGATGTGTTATCGAGAACACAAGGTTATCATGCTGTTCCGCGGAAGGAAGTCTGCTGTGGACCAACAGATAGAGAATGGACTCGAAATCATAATCTAGAGCCAAGTCAGCTACACTTAGTCCCCTAAAGAAGAGCTGTCCTTCCTCGGGGTCAATCCTACTTATGGGTTGCAAGAGACTCTTCCAGTTCGACCCCGCTCAATCAAGATGATAAGACTAGCGATTATGGGTCACCTGCAAACTGCTTCAGGGTGAACAGTTAAGTTGTGTAGTGGAGCAAGAAGTATCGATGCTCGAAGTGGAGGGATGAATACCTGTGGTACGACCTGGGCCAGGCTGTGCTGTTTGGGAGATCACACTGAGATGCAATCTAAATTGCATGCATTGCGGCTCCGCAGCTGGAAAAGCACGAAGCGATGAGCTTACCACAGATGAGGCACTGCAACTATGTGATGACCTGAAGGGCATCGGTTGTCAGGGCGTTGCGATGATGGGTGGGGAACCACTACTTAGGAAGGATTGGCCATCTATTGCAGAGAGAGTACGCAAAGTAGGCATGGACCTCTCGATTATCACTAACGGGTATAAAATCACTGAAACTAAATTCCAGCGAATCCTTGATGTCAACCCCGAGTTGGTCACAGTAAGTATTGATGGCGGGCACGCCGCTGTTCATGATAAGATACGTGGGGTTCCAGGCGCCTTCAAGCAGGTAGTATCAACTCTTCGGCGATTCGTGGAATCTGGCTTGCCAACTGGTGTAATCACCACTGTCCACAAGATGAACCTCGGCGAGCTTCCTTCCATCCGAAAACTACTGCTGGGCACGGGCGTAGCGTGGCAGATACAGATGGCCACGCCCTACGGGCGCCTTACTTATGATCATGTTCTCTCAAAGGAAGAGTACTATTCGTTGGCTCTATTCATTGCTGCCACCCGGAAAAGATATTCCAAAAAGGAGCTCATGATTGCAGGTGCACACGACATGGGCTACTTCTCACGGGTTCTACCCCCCTTGCAAGTGTATCCATGGCAGGGCTGTCAAGCTGGCATCTCAACACTTGGGATTGAGAGCAATGGGAATATCCTTGGGTGTCTTGCATTGCCTCCGGAGTTCGTGGAGGGCAATATTCGCGAACGGTCGTTGAAAGAGATCTGGAACGATGACGCTTTTTCCTCGTACACTCGCAGAGTGCGAAGAACCGATTTGGGCAGCGAGTGCGCGAGCTGTACCTACAGCAAGATATGCAAGGGTGGCTGTTCTGCGGTTTCTCATTCGATGGGAGGTGGACTTCATCGAGATCCATATTGCCTTCGTCTTATTGAGGAGGAACTCAAGAAAAACAACAGCTGACATCATACGAAAAGCATTTCTTTTGGGAATTACTCTTTTGTATCATGTCATTGGTGGATATGATCCCAGTTGGGATTGAGCTACTCCGACTTAGTGGTCGTGAGAGCGTGTACACTATTCTATCCCGGGTGTTCAAAGCTCAGCCGATATCCCCAGCATACAGAAGAAGAATCAGGCCACTCGGCGCTAGCGTGGGATTGTCAGAGGCTGAGGTTGACGAGGTTATCAGCGGGAGTCCTAATGTTACGGCTCTTCCATCTTGGTTGAAGTGGATTCTTGTTGCTTTCATAGTTGTTGTATTGATTATTAGTGGCATTGCGGTGACCGGGTCGCACGTGCCCTGGTACACGAATCCAACCTACGTTCCAGGTACTGACTATGCAAGTATCAGGCCTAAGGATTTCTTGTAGGAATGGCTCATTGAGATCGTGCATATTCCCAAAGATCAAGTGGCATACGCTATTCAACAAATTACCTAATCCCTTGCGCGCTGCGCAAAAATTTTATGCGAGTTAGTCTAGTGTTCTTGTATGCTTCTAAAGACATCTCCCACCGTCGGACTTGACATCCTCCGCACTCGGGGCGGAGAGCGTCTATACCGATTAGTTCTTCGAATCGCGGGGGTTCCAACAATCAGGGCAATGCCCTCGAAGGATCTAGTACGTCTTGGAGCTAAGGTCGGGCTTGAAGCGTCGGAGCTTGAACAGGTGGCAGAGCGCAGACCTGACGTGGATGTGCTCCCAGATTGGTTGAAGATAATTCTGGCCTTCATTGTGATTGTTGGCTCGTTCTATCTGTGGCGAAAAATGACCTATCTCCCCGGGACGCTGTATGGAGCCATAGGTCCACGGGACTTCTTGTAGGCCTGGTTTGGGGAGTTCGTTTGTATAACCTGAAAATTGACTTGCATTACGCTAATCAAAATCTTTTATGCTTCGGAGTCCTACCATCTTCTCATGACTTGGAGAGAATCCATTCTCTACGAACTGAACGCAGTTCGCTATCAACGGCTTGTTGGACTCAAAGACTGGGTGCGCGGTTTCCTAACAACATCAGTTTTTGACACAGAGAAAGCCAAGCTGCTAGGCGCTCAAGCTGGTCTGACACCTAACGAAGTTGGAGCTGCTATGGACGCTCGAATGAACAGAAGAGGCAGTATCCTGTTCAAGCTAGCGGTGGTAGTATTTACTCTTGTAATCGTGGGAGCAGTTGTTCTAGCAGACCCATTAGGTGTTGCTGGTCAATATCCCGCAACCAACACCACGTACGTACCAGGTACGCGCTATGGCAGCATCAGTCCGAAGGACTTCAGGTGAGCGCGATGCGAATCCACGTGGGCTGTGGCCCAGTCTACAAGAAGGGCTACGTCAACATTGATGTCTTCGATTCCACTGTTGCCGACCGCATCATGTCTGCATATCATCTGGAATTCTCCGATGGCTCAGCAAGTCTTGTGGAGTGCATGCACACAATCGAACACCTCGGCGCAGCGAAGAGCATCTATGCATTGGCTGAATTCTTCCGCGTATTGAAACCGGGGGGTGTCCTACTTCTGGAAACCCCGGATATAGAAGCAACCTTTGCGAACTTTCTCAAGAACGGGGAAAAACAAAGGAAGCTCCTAATGAACTGGATTTACGGTTTGGATTCGCCAGGGATGGGGCATCGTTACTGCTTCCCCCGGGAACTGCTTAGTCGCATGTTGAAGGAAACTGGATTCAAAGATATCCAGTTGAAAAGGTTCGCAACTAAATCCGCTCAGCCAGCGTTGCGAGTCAAATGCAGGAAGCCTGAATCGTGTGTTGCCCATCAGATTATTTCACGTGTGCGACGTTCCCTAATAGACAATAACCTAGTTGACCTTGATGACCAAGTCAGTGCACTTGATCGCGAAACTCTCATCCAATCTCTTGCATCACTAACACATCAATTGTGTGCCAAATGGGATGAACTAGCGTTGAGGCAGATGATCATAGAATCAGCAGTGCAGAATCCGCGAATCGGGTTGGCCTTCATCGAGCAACTTGAGAGCCAAGTCTCTGAGTCGCCTTCTCGGGTGAAGAGGTATGGACGTATTCTCAAAACGCTGGGGTCTCTTGACTTTCCTGCAGTTCTATTGCATCTATTCATGCAGGTTCCACTACAAGTCGGAACTCAGAATCAGACGTACCTTACTGTCCGGAACATGGGGATTGCTACCGTCAAGAAGATTCTTACAGGAACAGAAGAACAAGCAGTCTTGAAGGAGCTACGACGAACACGTGCGGTGCTGTCTGACGATAAAATCCTGGGCCACTTCTCTGAAGAAGGAGTGAAGCGTCTTGCAGAGCAGAGTTTCGCTCGCGGTGCGAAATCTTTTGCTAATCATGAACTGACTGAGGCTGTTCGCTTGTTAGAAAAGGCGTTCAGTCTTGATCGCGATGACCTTCTCATTACATGGAACTTAGCGCGTCTGAAGGCGGTCGAAGGAAAAGAAGATGCGTCAAAGATGTACTATGAACTGACTTCGTTACTTGCTCAACGCTACAAACAACCCTTCCGTCGAAGGATGCTCGAGCGGCTTCGCTCTGAAGTCCGCCTTACATCCGAGGGCCAGATGGATGGCCTGGCAGAACCAGTCTACCAGCCCCTCTAGTAACACAACGTGTCGACTAACTTTTTACAGTTTCTTGGCAATTAACGCTGCCAAATCAGCTAGACGATGCGCATAACCTGATTCATTGTCGTACCAGCCAAGAACCTTGATCATCTTGCCCTGAGTCATCGTCGCAAGAGAGTCGAAGGAACAGGAGTTTGTATCGTTGATGAAGTCGGATGATACAAGCGGCTCATCAACGTAACCAAGGTATGGAGCCATGTCTCCCTTCTCAGAAGCCTTCTTGAATGCTTCATTAACAGTGTCTACAGTGACATCCTTTTCAACTTCAGCGACTAGGTCAACCAACGAAACGTCCACCAAGGGAATTCTGATTGCCATACCGTTTAAGCGGCCGACCATTTTGGGATAGACCAGACCGATTGCTTTGGCAGCTCCGGTCGTCGTGGGAATCATATTCCATGCTCCGGCCCTTGCCCTTCTAAGGTCCTTATGCCACATGTCCAACATCCGCTGATCATTTGTTACGGCGTGAATTGTGGTCATCAAGCCTGTTTCAAGTCCAAAGTTTTGGTCCAGAACCTTGACCAGTGGAGCTAGACAGTTCGTTGTACAGGAGGCGTTTGAGATAACGTGATGCTTCGAGGAGTCATAATCTGCGTCGTTGACACCAAGCACCACAGTGAACATCTCGCCACTGCCGGGGGCGCTAATCACGACCTTCTTGGCTCCTGCAGTAAGGTGTTTCTCCGCATCTTCCCGTTTTCTGAAAAAGCCGGTACACTCCATCACGATGTCAATGCCCATTTCATTCCATGGAAGTTTAGCAGGATCCCTCTCGGCAAGAATCTTGATCTCTTTGCCGTTGACAGTTATACTTCCCTTCTCATACTCAACAGTACCGTCGAATCTGCCCATGACGGTATCGTACTTGAGGAGGTGAGCATTGGTGCGTTCGTCAGTGAGGTCATTTGCTGCTACGACTTCAAACTCTTTACTCTTCAGCGCAGCTTTGAGAAAGCCGCGTCCAATCCTTCCAAATCCATTGATAGCTACTTTCACAGTCATATTGTAGCACCCTTCTGCGCCTGCTCGTTGTGTTTGCCTATATTACTTGCGCAATGAACATTTGGACTAGGCAGTCCCCTCATTTTCGAGTGCGGTCACTTGTTGGAATAGATCGTGAACCTCTTTCATTTCCTCTCTTGAAGTTACCAGTTATTTTTGCCATTATCAGTTGAGCTTCTTTCTCACTGGCTATTGATATATTCTCAAGGAACTTTTGAGCTCTATCCTTCCTCAACACAGTCGCAATTTTGCCTTTCCAAGAGATTCTAACCTCTCCTTTGCGCTCTTGCCACGTGTAGGGATTGGAATCGAGCGCACCTCCAAGATCTTCTGGATTCATGGTAATTCATTCATTTGGAGTTGTTGAGGGGATTCTGCCAATTGGTTCCAAAGCGCTTGCGCAATAATCGTTTGGACCTGAGTATCTGAAGATAAGCCATTCGTCTTGATTTTCTCCGCGTATTGGTTCTCCTAGATGGGAGGATATTTGACCCGGCAAGGTCTTCCTAGACGCTGGTCGATGCAAGTGTACGATGCTGTTATTGAATTCATTGATGATAACATAGAGCGTTCGATAGATTCTCTCAAGGAGCTCTGTCGTATCCCTACTGTTGCTGCAAAAGGACAGGGTCTTGAAGAAACTGCGGAACTGGTGAGCACGATGCTTCAGGACGCAGGCCTTGAAACCCAGATTCACGAAACATCCGGAGCACCGGTTGTTACAGCAATCCTCGACGTTGGGGCAAAGAGGACACTCATGTTCTATGACCATTACGACGTGCAACCTGCGGAGCC
>DAOWNS010000047.1 GCA_030642465.1 Candidatus Thorarchaeota archaeon
CTCCGAACTCTACTGAGTTCTCACTCATCAGGCGATCGTTGCCCACGAGAAGAGTATAGTCTTCAACTATCGCTTGGACTCCTAGCCCGGTCATTGATACAAAGTCACGAGCTTGTGGAATCTCTATCCCCTGTTCCTCAGCATAGTAGACAATTGCCTCAGCCAACGGATGTTCACTGTTTTTCTCCACAGATGCAACGAGGCGGAGCACATCCTCTTCATTAGCATCAGATACAACAAGTATGTCAGTGACCGTTGGCTTCCCTATTGTGAGGGTCCCGGTCTTATCAAAGACAATTGTATCGATAGTAGGAATGACTTCAAGGCCTGAGCCAGTCTTGATTAGGATGCCATGTTGAGCGCCCTTTCCAATACCCACCATTATTGCCGTGGGTGTCGCAAGTCCAAGAGCGCATGGACAAGCCGCAACAAGCACAGCTATTGAGAAGCTCAGCGCCAGAGTCCAGTCTTGGCCCAGAACCACGGCCCACAACAGGAAAGTGGCTATTGATATTGTCAACACAACTGGCGTGAATACATTCGCGATGGCGTCCGCCTTGCGCTGGATAGGAGGCTTGTTGGTCTGGGCTTCCTCAACCATTTTCACAATCTGTGATAGAACCGTATCCTTGCCAACTTTTGTTGCTCGAACTTTGAGAACGCCATTCTTGTTCACTGTCGCGCCAACGACTGAATCTCCAACACTCTTACTTACGGGCGCGGGTTCACCAGTAATCATTGATTCGTCGACTCTGGATTTGCCTTCTACAACCTCGCCATCAATAGGAATCTTATCACCGGGCTTAACCAGGACGATATCACCCACTTCGACTTCCTCAATTGGGATCTTGATTTCCTTTCCATCCCTCACCACTACCGCAACCTTTGCTTGAAGGTCCATGAGGCTTCGAATAGCTCTTGATGTCCGGCCTTTTGCTATAGCCTCGAGTGTTCGACCTAGCAGTATGAATGTGATCAACAGTGCTGCAGTGTCATAGAATGAGGAGTATCCCGTCAGAATGAATGTGGTCGCAACTGAATAGAAGTACGCCGCACTTGTTCCTATCATGATAAGAGTGTCCATGTTCGTTTTAGCGTGACGTGCAGCTCTAAGAGCCGACTTGAGGAAAGGATAGCCTGCAATGAACTGAATCGGTGTTGTCAGAATGAACATGACTAGATTGTGCGGAAAATCTACTGGGAGATACGGTGCAAGAAAGCCAAAATGAATCAGAACCACTGGAATCGTGAGAACTAAGGAGAAAGCCAATAGCCGCGAATAGTACTGAACCTCCTTCTCCCTAGCTAGGGTTTCCCTATCTGAATGAGATTCTGAACTTTCCTCTATCTCTAGTCCCATCTCTTTCAGAGCGCGTTTTACAATCCTAAGTGTGACAAGGTCCTCGTCATACTCCACAATAATGCGGTCGGACTTGGGAAATGTGTCCACATTGAGCACGCCATCGATATCACCAATCCGTGAGGGAATCAGTTCCCATTCTTCTTCAGATGGTTTCTGAGCGAGCTTGAACGTCATTGCCGGTCGCATTGGACGATAGCCAGTTGACTCGATCGCTCTCTCTAGAGAAGCTCTATCTACTTGGCCAGGTTCGTACTCGATAACAGCCTTCTCATCCAAGAGGCTAATTGTTGCTCCAAGAACACCATCCTGTGCTAGTAATGATTTCTCAATTGATGCGACACAAGAAGCACAGTGCATCCCCTCGATCTTCATGGATATTCGTTTCTTCTTGTCCTTAGCATCTGTCGCTTTGCTCAACTTAATCCACCCGCGAGTAGTGAAAGAAACCACTATAGGTTAACTATGGTAAAACGATAATGCACAATAGTTAAATACTTATGGCTGCAGGACCTGGCATTCTTGGCGATACTCGATTGAATAAACAAGTAGTGCAGGATTTCCTTTCGCTTTATGCAACGAACTGACTACATGTTTATTAGTTGACAGAGCCGTTGGAGCTTAGGATGTGGAGGGAAAGCTAAGTTGAAAGGAATAAGGTCTTCGGATAGCCCTAGGGGTGTAGGCATGATTGCCACCCTGGAGATCTTATTTGGAATCGGGTTTTCTGCACTGGGTCTACTAGTCTTGCTCTTTGACATAGTCAATGGACTCCTGTTGATAGGTTATGGTGTAGTCCTCATTGCCTTAGGATGGGCGCTTGATGCTCTGTATTCTTGGGCGTGGTGGGGGAATATCTTGACAAATGCTGTAACATTGCTTGGGATACTAATTAGAGTGCTGATGGACATCCCTTCAGCCAGCGATATCTTGTTCAGCAACATCATAAGCATAGCGTTGGAAATTACAATCATTGTCTATCTCTTGACACCAGGCGTTAGAAGTCAGTTTAGCAGTGGCTAAGAGAGAGCGCGCTCTGACAGTAATAACCCGGACGATAAGGAAGTTTCTCGCCTTTGCAGGGGACTAGATCCCAGGGTCACCCTGAAAGATACCGGACCCGTCATCCTTCTCCGCCATTGACATCATCTTGAGCAGGTGAGTGAATGTGTCTTGGATGTTCTCGCCTGTCTTTGCCGAGGTTTCTATGAACACCGCAGGAACTTCCAGCTTGTCAATGAAGTACTTGGTGAAGGCTTCACCCTCCTCCGTAGTGATAACCTTGGACGCATCCACCCCTGGCCGCAGGTCAATCTTGTTAGCCACGATAACTGTTGGCGGTAAAGAGCCCATGTTCCGGTAGGCTTCGACAAACCATTTTGAGGCATTATCGAACGAATCCCTATTGACGACACTGTACACGAGAATAATCCCGTTGGACCCGTGGTAGTAATGGCCTCGAACCTTCTCGAACGTTGGCTGACCCGCAAGATCCCAAAGAATAAATTTCACGACTTTCTGATCAAACAGAACGCGCTTTGTTGCGAGGTCCACGCCGATGGTCGCAAGATGGCCTTCCAAGAAATCCTCGCCCAGGTAGTTGCGCCTGATGCTAGTCTTGCCTACAGCCCCATCACCAATCAACACAGCTTTTAGTACTCTACTGCCATCATCCTGGTCCTTCATTCGAAATGCTCCTCTCGATCAACTCGGGAGAATCTGCTTGGGTCCACTATCAATAGATGATGACCCGCTTGAACCTCCCGATACCGTTTTGGCACTCACGGTACTGGTAATTCGAGGAAATAAGGTTAGCGAATGGGACAGAATCTGTATGCTCTTGTGAGTATACAATCTCTAGAATGCAGCTTGTCCATTGGAACACGCCAAGGGCACGCACAAAGAACAGATAAGGGTAGATTTCCGCCGGTCTGTTATCACGCTATTCAGTTGTTCTTGGGAGAAATAAAAATGAATTCGAATCTGAAACGCTTTGCGCTGCTTATGGTTCTAATGTGGCTGTCGTCATCAGTTCTGCTTCTAGCGGGACCTCATACGATGATACTTGAAAACTCGGACAATAATCAGACCATTGACGGTCCAAACCAAGTGATGGAGGTTTCTGAAACCGATTTGGATAGAGTGGATTGGTCAGCGAATCATGTCCCAAATCCAG
This sequence comes from Candidatus Thorarchaeota archaeon, assembly GCA_030642465.1. GTDB lineage: Archaea > Asgardarchaeota > Thorarchaeia > Thorarchaeales > Thorarchaeaceae > WTCK01. Next base: position 3,537 of record DAOWNS010000047.1, read on the forward strand.
GATTCGAGCTATGGCAGAATCCACATCAACTAGATGATTACTGGAGCTCTTCGGACCGAACAACTGAGCATTTTGGATGGTACGCATCTTCACCCTGGCCCGTCAATGAAGGCACTCGATCTCTGGGGATCCAGGCACGTGCCATAGACTACGACCATCCCTCAGAGTTTCGCATCACAAAGACACAATGGATGTCATGGTCGAACCCCACGAATCTGTCACTGAAACTTGATTACTACATCGATGAGAATCCTAACCCCGCTACGGATTTCGACCATTTCGTGATCCACTTGGAGCTGGGGGCACCTGGTGATAGGGATATGTGGTACTACTTGACAGGAGGGGAAACCAAGACAAATCAATCAGCAAATGTGTACTTTATGCTAGATAGTCCAGTCGATACGTGGAATACATTCGATAGAAACATCACAGAAGACTTCTTCGATTACTATGGATTTTATCCGACCACCTTCATTTTGATGGAATTCTTCCTTGTTAGCAGGACAAACGACTACATTCGCGTCTTTCTAGATGATGTATACTTGGTAAACTCAACATATGTGCAGATGGGAGGACTAGTTGGGTGGGGCAACTTCGAAACCGGAGGCACTGGCAGCAGTTATTGGAATTGGTACAACCAAGATCCAGCAGACATCTCACAGAGCACCCTAAGGAGGACTGGCGACTGGAGTCTCAACATGACTGCCCTGTCAAACGGGAACAGAAGCAATTGCAAAGTTAGCAAGAGCTATGACGTTAGGTTGACAGAGCTAAATCCAGACCGTCTATCATTCTGGTGGAGAATTGAAGACTTACAAGAATCTAAGGACGAAACCTATGCTTATCTAGAGGTGGAATGCGAAAATGACACAGGGGACTCATTCCCTGTGTGGTATTGGCTCACATACGGTGGAGGCGAATCAGCACCGATTGATTATGATGGATATCAGATGATAGATGTCGATGGCTTCAACACAACAGGAAGCTGGCAATTCTTCAACCGAAGCATATTCGAAGACATTACAGCCGTCAATCAGACCCAAGAGCTAATAGTAGAAAACGTGGAATTACATGTCTTTGTTCGCCAAGGTGGCCGCTTGAGCGTCTTATTCGACGACTTATCATTTGTATCTGCTGCTTTGAACGACATGGGCTATGAAGACCAACTGGACGTGGGGACTCCAATCCGCGCCTGGGGTTACGATAGCCCTTCATTTCTGGTGACTGACCAAGCATTTTCTGGAGAGAAAGCTGCAAACCTCACTATCGTAGATGGCGATTCCTATCAAGAGAGTCAGCGCTTTGCTTCAATGCCGCTCACGGAAGATACTGAAACTTTCTTGGATATCAACTGGCGCTTGGAAGACTTCTCCGGGCTCGATGGCGAACTCGTAGGCGTTGAAGTATACCTCGACGAAGGCCTAGCCTTTGCATACATCTTTGCTAACGGATCGGATCCTGCGGCAGCTAATGGATTTGACGAGTACATCATCCTGCCTGAAGCAAATACTGAAGGGTCTTGGTTCAACATGCAAAGATGTCTTTCCAAGGACTATGAAACTCTCTTTGGATCGGCCCCTGACACGAGCATCGTTTACATATACCTTCTAGCGGAATCAGAAACCGGTGGACGAATAGAGATACTGTTTGATGACTTCTATCTCTACCAAGACCCAGCACCTGATGTGCACGGCGTGATGCACTCTCCCTACCAGCCCGGTGTCGGTGCAGTTGTGCGGGTTGCAGCTATCGTTATCGATCCAAGCTTGGATATAGTCACGCTTCACTACAGAGTAAACGATGGGTCTTGGACCAATATGGAGATGAGTCTACTTGTCGACGACGTGTACAACGCCTCCATCCCTGGGCAGTCAGTGGATTTAGCGGTTGAATACTACATCACGGCAGAGGACACGTTTGGGAAGGTTACTACTGCGCTCAATGGTCTGGATTACTTCAGCTACATCGTTGCGACCACTGCGATTATCGACCCGATCCCTCCGGACGCGTCGCCATGGATAGGTGTCATAGGCTCCATTATTGTGGCGGTAGTGGTTGGTATATTGGTCTACATCTTCATCATTCGGCCAAAGCAGGAAGCAACCTAGCATATCAGAACTCCAGATGTCGCAGCATTGCGCGCTTCGCAGTTCGGGGATGAGTCGCTCCTATCTTCACGCGGCTGCATCCCTGAAACTGCATGAAGTTCATGATACCCATTGCCACTCGTTCAACTAGAGCTATCGTTTGCGCGGCCTTTCTCGAAATGCAGCGTCTTGATCTCCAACAGTCCATCAGCCCTGTGTCTCTTGGCATCCATTCGTCCAACTAGCTCGTGGCCGTCAAGAATCGGAAGCACATAGTAGCCGGAAACGCGCTTCGCTGCCGGAGTATAGGCCTCCAGCTTGTACTCGAAGTTCCATATCTTTCGAGGACGATGACGCTCCCTCATTATGTTGTCAAAAGGACTAAGAAAGAGCGCTGCACCTTTATCCAGTTGGCTATCAGCCGAGTTCACAAGTGCATCATGATTCTTTCCAAGGACGAAATAGCGATTTCCGAAACCGGCTATGGAAACCTCTTCCACAACTCCATCTTGACGAAGGCTATCGAGATAACCCTCTATTGCTGTTCGACTACTTTTCCATAAAACACGTGCCGGCATTCGACCCAGATAGACCTTGATATCCTCGTAACTCGCTAGACCCAGGGAACCAAGGATTGTTTGAATCACGAAGTTGGCCACTTGCGTATCCGTCATGGATTCTGAATCTTGACCGGACGGGAGCACTCTCTCAGTGAGGTCGTAGTATTTCTGGAACCCCTTTCGGTAGGCCACCATGAGGCGCCCCACTGTGAACAAATGCTCTAAGGCGCGTTTCTCTCTTTTCCAATCCCACCAACCATGCCCCCCCTTCTCTCTCGCGCTCAAACTGGCGCTTTGGGTCGGACCATTATTTTTCACGTGACGATAGACTGATTCAACAGTGTCCTTGTTCTTCACGCCCCACTCAACCTTCCAACCTGTAGTCTGCTTGCCCAGCTGTTCCATCTTCCAAGCGTAGAATGGGAAAGCCTCCATTGGTACCAGACACATTGCGTGTGACCAGAACTCGAACAGCTTGCCGCGACGTTCGAGTGCCCATACCTCACCTTCCTTGTAGCTCGCTAATCTGCAGAAGGTGGTGAGATCGTGACTTCTCGTGACAACGGATATTGTATCGATTTGGATATTATGAAGCCTCTTCGCGACCTTCAGAATGGTTCTCGATGGTTTCGCGGTCCTAAGTCCTTGAATATCGAGGATGAATCTCTGAGCCTGTTCTTGAGAAACCTCAATCATATCGCAATTCCACACCCAGGCTTCATGAAGGCTACTACATCAGCGTTTGCGTGGATTACACAGCCCAATGCACACTACGGTGCTTTCATTGTGTGTTCGCAGTAAGGGCAACGTACAGTTCCGTCCCAAGTTCGCTCGACTTCTTCAGGTGTTAGGGCCGCACCACAATTTGGACAGCTGGAAGGAATGCTTGCTATGCCCGTTGACATTGCTGTGTCTTCAACCGGGCTTTCACTCTCCATATCTGTGACCGGACGAGCAGCTTCGTAAGCGCGAACAAGTTGCTGCTGTGCCTGTTGGCGTCCGAAGTGATACATGCATAGCAAGAGCGGAAATCCTACAAAAAACGCGAACCCACCAAGAAGAAAGCTGAGGGTTACGTAGATTAGAATGGCCATTATCATAGCCATGATCGAAGCTTCAGCGCGCTCATCTTCTCCGCGTGCTTTGTAAACCAGGAATAGGACCACACCTAGGATTGGAAAGAGTGCGACAAAAATGACGTCAATCCACTCTAACCTGTCCATGTGAATGTTCTCCATTTGCAATCCTCCAGTGAAACGCCAATATCGAACCTATGATATCTATGTTTCCCCAAGAGCTAAATGATGTTTTGTAAGCGCTGGGTACGAGAGCTTAAACCGATGGACCCGCTGGTGGAGGAGTTCTAGCCGAGTTCCTAGACATCATCTTGATCAGCTCAGCGAACATATCAAGAGTATTCTCCCCAGTCAGGGCGGAGGTTTCCCTGAATATAGCGTCCACTTTCAGTTTCTCGATGAAATAGTCAGCAAACTCTCGACCTTCTTTATTTGAAACGACGTCCTCAAGCGGATGCTCCCACCTGAGATCAATCTTATTCCCTATGATTGCCGTTGGCGGAAGTTGCCCCATGTACTTGTATGCCTCGACCAGCCATTTGGATGCGTTATCGAAGGTTTCACGGTCAATCACGGAATACACAAGGATGAGACTATGGGACCCTTGGTAGTAGTGTCGTCGAACTCTTTCAAACGTAGGTTGTCCGGCTAGATCCCAAATGATGAAGCGAACAGTTTCATCTTCGGTTTGAATATGTTTCTGAGCGAAATCGACTCCTATGGTCGCGAGATGACTTGACATGAACTCTTTCCCCATGTAGGTGCGCCGGATGGATGTTTTCCCGACTGCCCCATCGCCGATGAGCACTGTCTTGTAGGTCATCATTCGGGGGATACGAGGTTTCATGTTTCATGCTCCCAGCCAGTTGGAACCGGCCATAACTCCAGATTTCAAATCTGCGACTTGCCGCATACGCAAAGCGACAAAATAAAGATAGCGTTGGTAAGTCATTCCAGCTGAATCTTGTCAAGATTCAAGAACACCCACGTTTCAAACATCTGAACTTGCGCATGAATAGACACATATGCAAGTCAGTAGGCGAAAAAGAAGAAGCAACATGGTTGAGCTTGTCTTTGGCAACATGACCACCATCGATCTTGTCATGGCGGGGCTCACAGGTATTCTGTCATTCGTGGTTCTCGCAATAGCCTTCAAGATGACGCTGAAAGGCGCACCAAAGTGGCAATCAAGAAAGTTAGTCCATATTTCCTTGGGCACGTTCATTGCACTCACAGTACCTGCATACTCGAACTTGAGTGGGCCGACGCTTGCGGGGGGAATTTTTCTCACTGTTCTGATCTATGCGTGGGCTCACAAAAGCAATCTGATCTCTAAATTGCTCGATTCAGGTAGCAGAGAAGGCGAGAGCGAACTCAACACATTCGCATCCGCGTTCATGGGAATGATTGCATTCATTTCTGTGTTCATCTTGTTCATGCCTGAACCATCGATATTCGTCGCATCAATACTGGCTGTATCATGGGGGGACGCAGCCGGTGAGGCTGTAGGAAGGCCTCTAGGCGGCAAGTACGTTAAGAAAAAACTTGGGCAGAAGTCGGTGGAGGGGAGTGTTGCAGTCGCAGTGTTCACCAGCATTGCTATCCTCAGCGCTCTTGCATTGTATTCGAGTATTGGATGCCCGCTTTGCATAATCCCGCAGATACTATTGATTGGTGCAATCATATCCATTGTTGAAACATTGAGTGTTGGCTGGATCGACAATTTTGTAATCCCTTTTGTCACTGCCCTGTTGATGTGGATTCTGCTATTCCCAGGACTTGTTATTTTCGGGATGTAGGCACAGCGCTGCTTCAAGTCCAATCTGCTAATCTTGTTACTCCTGACTCTCCAAGCTCGCAGACTAGTTTGAGCTCAGCGAGCATGCTTGACCACCCAATGCGATAGCCAATGACATCCTCGGGCTTTTCAAACCCATAATGATGAAGGGACACAACGGTGCTATTATCGACTGGGTCAAATCGAATATTGACACGCGTTTCTTTCTCATCTAAGTAAACCCAGGAAAATTCCAGCTCACGGTCTTGCTCCACCTTGGTGAATACAACCGGCCCTTTGCCTTCAGCCCACCAAGTGACGATGCCAGCATATTGAAGGTCAACCTTTGGTTTGTCAGCCCTAATGAAATGACTAAGCTTCTCGGGGTTTGAGAAGGCATCAAAAGGCAACTGTGGCGGAGTGTTAATTCGCACACTAAGGCGCAAATCGACAGGATCGTATCGAGTAGTACTCAACGGTCTGTAATTAGAATAATCAAATCGGAGAGCAGGTTCACCAAGCTCTAACGCGGACTTCAGGTTTGCGAACATAACGTTCCAATGCTCGGGCAAATACAGATTTCTCGCCTCTCTCGGAACAGCACCATGCTTCACTTCCAGTATCGAGCCGCCATCGGACTTCGTGAGCCGCAGAACAAAGAGAGTATCAACCCCCATGATCCGCCAGCTACACAG
>DAOWNS010000302.1 GCA_030642465.1 Candidatus Thorarchaeota archaeon
AACGAGCATTAGCTTACATACACTTCCATATGGGTGATCTCTTTTCAGATCAAAGCCAATGGAAGAAAGCTCAAAGGGAGTTTGATGCATCCATCCAACTCGCTCAGAATGTCGAGGAGTACTGGCTAGCCGGTCATAGCATGAATGCCCTTGCTGAGGTCCTAGACCACCTGAATAAACCAAGCCACGAGTTGAGACGGCAAGCTGAGAAGCTAAGACGGTCAATCATGTTCAAGAAGAGCGTAATCTTCGTTATTGACTATTCAGGCAGTATGCGAGCACAGGACAGAATCAAGGCTGCTGTTGCAGGAGCCAAGGAAATTCTAGATAGTCAGGTTAACCCTCAGGATGAAGTGAGCATCATTGTGTTCAACTCTGGATTCCGAGAACTTTTGCCCCTCACCGTGAAGGGCGAATACAAGAACCTCCATGACAGTCCAATCTATCAAACGCTTGATGCACTAAGACATCCCAACAACGCAACAGCATTCTACGATGCTCTGGGAAATGCACTTGTCGCGCTTGACAGAGTGGAGTCGAGCGAACACAGATGGGTGATTGCCCTTACTGATGGTCAGGACAACAGCTCAAAGCACTTCTCACTTGATGCGCTCCAAGGGATATTCACGCCTCAACAGCGTCTGAAAAAGAGCAAGGATAGCACAATAGAGGGATACATCAGGAATAACCATCTAGATGTGAACCTGATCATAATCGGTGTAGGCGGGGAACTCAGATCACCGGTAGACACGAAGAAGAGAATCAGATCCCCAAAGACCGGGCAACGGCTGACAATCGAAGAGCTACTGGAATCCGTGTGCATGGGAATCCCACAGGGACAATACCTCTCTGTGGTCGATAGTCGTGACGTACGAAGTGACATAGAGCGAGCGTTCCAGGAGATTGGAGTGCTTATGGCTCAAATGGAAGTGGGAGGGACCACAGTAGATTACTGAGGGGGAGATATGAAAATGGCACAGAAAAAGAACGTTACGAAGAAGAGAGGGAGTTTCCGAAAGAGTGTGGTGATCTCACTAGTGCTAATCTCAGTGATATCGCTAGCTGTCACCGGTGTGGTATCCCAGCAATTCATGACATATATCGGAGATGACACCACATCACTAGCTGCCTCAGCTTTGCGAGAGCAGGCAATAAGAAACATGGAGCTCACGGCAGAAAAGAACGCACTTGTGATCAGTCAGAAGCTGGCTGGCGCCGAGGGAATGATTCGAGCGATGGCTGAAGAGTGTGAACAGATATTCAGTGATGAATCCACGGTACAACCTCGTGAAGCGTACTATGACTACTACTTCGAGAACTCCGGAGGACCACAACCCAACGATACCCATTACGACGACGGATACGGGCTTAGCGTTTCCTGGAATTACAGCAGTTGGTATCATCCATCTGCGAACCCACTAAACTATAATGACACTGCCGATGCGAATGCAGAGAAGCTTGGACGAGCCTCCAATCTCGATTTCATATTCAAAAGCATCCATCAGCAGATGCCTGAATTCCGGTGGCTCTACCTCGCATTCACGAACGATCTTTTCATCAATTACCCAGGTAGTATCCTTGACAGGTCGATTCATCCATACTCTGCCAGCTCACAGCCATGGTACATAGATATCCTCTCAGGAAGTCCCGACATAACCTATGTCGAACCGTACTTTGATGAATTCGAGGGGGTTCTTCTCATATCCATTGGTAGAGTTGTGCGATATGACAATGGATCCATCATAGGGGTCATCTCTGGTGACATTTCAGTTGCAGACATTAACGAGAAGATTCTGGACGTGCAGGTTCTAGAGAGCGGCTATGCATCTCTCATCGAAAAATCTGGAGGAGGAATCATCGCTCATCCGGATCTATCCCCAGAGGATTACGCGGACTTTTGGGTGGAGAATGAAATCCTCATGCCATTGACCGAGGTGGAGATCAATAACGATACGACTGAAGCTCTTAGTAACGCACAGCTTCTGCAGATTAGAAGCGTTCAATCAGGAGGCGTGGGAAATCTCACTTACACTAGAAATGGTGAGAGCCACCTTCTAGTATACGCCAGCGTGGAGAGAGGAAACTATATCGTTGTAATCGTTGTTCCTGAAGTTGAGGTCCTAAGCGCGATTCCACCGTTGGAAGAGAGAATCGATGTGGCCAATCAGCAGGCATTGGCATTCATCCTCGCTATCACTGTAGGCGGAATCATAGTAGCTGGAGCTGTGGCCATCGTGATCTCCAACCAGATTACGAGACCTCTGCAATACCTCATGGATCTAGCAACTAAAAACGTCGAAGCAATGATAAAGGAGGAGAGTCTGGACGCGATTGACCTTAGGGTCGATACAACCTATATCTCACAGGACGATGAAATTGGTGAGTTGGCGAGAGCTTTTCAAGGAATGCTTGACTCCATCAAAGAGGACGAATCCTGAAGAAGATTGCATCTTCGGGGGTATTTGAGTGAAAGAAGAAGAGTGGACTATCGGTCAATCGAAACTGTGCTACGGGTTGGACCGCAATGACCTACACTTTCTTGACATCACAAAAGAAGGTGAACTCTGCATAAGAATGGGCAAGGAAACCATAACCTTCTCAGAGATTATCAGGAATGTCAAAGCAAATGCCGAAGATTCTATTGGCTATACATCCTCGTTTACTC
>DAOWNS010000032.1 GCA_030642465.1 Candidatus Thorarchaeota archaeon
CTCTGGTCATTCTTCAATCTATACCTTCGCACTTTACATTGGGATTTCATGACTATAGGCACCGCGCTCAGTGCAGTAGCAATGGTGAGCGTGTTCGCCCGTCTGATTGGGGGATATGTAGGCGATGTTATTGACCGGAAGAAACTCGCAATATTAGCAATGCTGATGACTGCTTTCTATTTTCTCATCATAGGCCTCTTCACGAATTTCATTTTCGTGTTCATTGGCCTGTTTATTTTGGGGATGAATGATGTTGTGACAGGCGGGTCGTCAGCATACATCATGGACAACATACCCAGCAAACACAGCGGTTTGGCTCTTTCATTATTCATGGTAGGCAGATCGCTGGGAACAGTCACCATACTCGTCTTTCTCATCATTGAACCCATTCTTGGCTTCGCGGAAACCTTCAGGCACTTGTACGTGGTGACAGGGATTTTCTTGCTCATATGCGCTGCAGCAAGAGCATACTATCTGGATCCCAGTCCGCAGAAAGGCAGAGCTGAAGGAACTTCTCTATGGAAGGACTTCGTGACTGAGAACCGACAGGCGATTGGAATACTCGTTCGGACGATGCCCGGAGTGCTCGTCATCGTGATTATTGATTCCCTTAGCGACTCACTATTCGAGTTTGGTGCATTAATTTACACGAACGAGATACTAGGCATAACACACCGGGGCATCGCGATAATGATGCTTGTGTACCTTATCATCTTGACTCCGCTCCTTCTCAAGACCGGAAGAATGGCTGACACGAAAGGAGCAAGAAGGACTGCGCTGGCTGTGTACATCTTTATGCCAATCTGTGCGGGCCTTCTTCTCGTTGCACCCATATTCCCCCAATGGGCGCCAGATTGGATGATTGCTGCAGCGGATGCTAAAATGGAGGGCCTCGGAGTCATATTCACAACGCCCTTTTTGGCTATCGTGATTAAACTGGTGAACGATGTACTTTGGTACACTATTCTTCTCGCCTTGATCCGGAAGAGAATCCCGCGAAAGGACACCGCCAAAATTCTTGCGATGTTCTGGGCATTAGTATATCTTTGTCTATCCATTGGCCCCTTGATTGGAGGCATCATTTTCACGTACTTCGAACAATCCTATCTCTTTGTGATTGTATTTGGCCTTAATCTACTAATACTGGGAGCGTTAGCAAAGAATGGACTGGTGAGTGATGAAGCGGATGTTCCAGAATCGCAGAGTTCTGGAGAATAGATTTGATGACATGATGGAACCGCAACGTCCGTGTCTATGAGAGTGGTCTGATGGACAATGATAAGCAAAGAGCGCAAGAAATACTGAAGCAACTGAATAGAGCTTATCCTGATGCCCCGGAAACCTACCTGGATCATAGTAACGCCTTCGAGATGCTGATTGCTACAATACTCTCGGCTAACACAGCTGATGCTTGTGTGAACACCATAACTCCTGAGCTCTTCCGTCAATATCCCGATGTCAAACGTCTGATGAGAGCATCGTTGGAGGATATCATTGGGATAATCCGGCCCTGTGGAACATACAATAGAAAATCCTCCTACATACGTGACTCAGCACGACTCATTGTAGAAAACTTCGGAGGAAAGGTTCCCAAGTCCATGGAGGACCTTATCACACTGCCAGGGGTTTCAAGAAAGACTGCTAACGTTGTCCTGTCTGTTGTTTTCAAAATTAGAGAGGGCGTTGTCGTAGATACACACGTGATGCGCGTGACACAGCGCCTAGGCTTAACCCAACATCAGAAAAATCGTGAGAAAGCAGAACGCGATTTGATGGCTTTGCTTCCGCGAGGACAGTGGTATGAATACGCCAAGCTAATTGGAGCACATGGAAGGAGAACATGTAACGCCAGGAAGCCGGAATGTGATGCTTGTGCGATTAAAGACCTCTGTCCTTCTGTTGGCAGGTTCACTTGAGTCAGAACCTATCGAAAGAATCTAAAGAGAAGCGAGAAATCGAACACTACATACACAAGAGCCGAGGTTAGCTGTGATGAAGATTGGCATGGTGAGCAAGTTCGGCGCCGCAGACGGGTTATGTGTGCGTGCCAATCAAGTGCTAGAAGGCCTCTTAGAGAGAGGGCATGACGTACATATCTTCACACAGTCCTATACGGGAAGTAATCTTCCCGAAGACCATGTGCATAGGATTTCTGCGGCACATCTGAATCCTCATTACTCGCTCGACTCGCCTTCAGCAGGGAGAATGATTGCCAAGGAGAGTCAACGACATGGCATTGAAGTCTTGCACGTTCAGATGAACTCCGGGAGCACTGAGTTTCTACTTCCAGCTTTCAAGAAAGTAGTGCCGCCGCTCGTGGTGACCTTTCATCTGGCATATGCAAGCGGCGCCTCGTTTTACACCACACTATTCAGTGTGGCATGGAAGGCTTCTCTATTCGCAAGCAAGAGATACGACCAGATTGTGCTTGTGGACCCATCGCAGAAACCATACTTTATTGATTATGGGATTTCCGAGGATAAACTCACTGTGATCAGAAATGGTGTCGATACGGAGCTCTTCAGTCCTCGAACGAACGAGAACGACAAGGATGACATTGTAGACTTCGTTTACGTTGGGCGATTAAGTTTTGACAAGGGTGTAGACATTCTTCTCGACGCATTCAAGGAGTATCACAGGGAAAATCCGGATACCAGATTGACCCTTCTCGGCGATGGTATGCTGAAATCACAATTGGAAAACTGTGTCAATGATGGTTCTGTAAGATGGCCAGGAACAATTAACCACTCGCAGATTCCAACCATCTTCAGAAAGGGAGACGTCTTTGTGATCCCCCAGAACATAGGTGGACTGGGTCTCAGTGTCATGGAAGCAATGAGCTGTGGGCTTCCCGTCATCACCACAGCCATTGGTGAAACCACCAAGCTCCTAAGTGACAAAGAGGGCATACTTGTAAAGCCCAATAGCACAGCCGCTGTCGTTGATGCTATGCGTCGGCTGGCTGAGAACCGCGAGCTCAGGCGTTCAATGGGAAAGCGGTGTCGAGAGAAGGTGGAGAAAGAGTATTCTTGGACTACACAGTTGGAACAACTTGAGAAAGTCTATGAACGGGCAACCTCATAGAGAGTGATAATCAATGCACGACATACGGTTCATCCGCGAAAACGTGGAACTCATTCGGGAAGACCTCCGTAAGCGTCGAAACGATGTGAAACTGGAGATGTTTGACCGCTTGCTCGCTCTTGATTCCGAAGTCAGGTTACTAAAGAAAAGAATCCAAGAACTTAGAACTGATCGGAATCGTCTGTCCAAGGAGATTGGGAAGCTGAAAAAGTCAGGCGGGGAAGACTCTGACCTTGTCAAGAAAGTTAACAGAGTGAATTCAGAGATTCAAAAGGTCGAAACGAAGACCACTAAGCTCGAACTTGAGCTAAGGAAAATTCAGATGAGCATCCCCAATATCCTTCACGAATCCGTTCCCTATGGCAAGGATGAGGAAGACAACGTAGTGGTGCGGGAGTGGGGTGGGCGTCCTCAATTCGACTTTAAAATCCGGAGCCATGTGGATCTTCTGAAGACACTTGATGTTGGAGACATCGCAAGAGCAGCCAAGATAGCGGGATCTAGGTTCTACTTCTTGAAGAATGAACTTGTGCTGCTAGATTTAGCCATGCAGCAGATGGCATTAGAAATGCTTCTCAAGAAGGGCTACACACCTATCTATCCGCCCTTTATGATGCGACGAGAGCCGTATGAAGGTGTCACGGATCTTGCAGACTTTGAAGAAGTCATGTACAAAATTGAGGGGGAGGACCTGTATCTCATTGCTACGTCAGAGCATCCAATGGCTGCAATGCATATGGGAGAGATATTCGAGCCCACGGACTTACCTGTAAAACTAGCAGGGGTCGCTACACAATTCAGAAAGGAAGCAGGATCCCACGGCAAGGACACTAAGGGTATCTTTAGAGTTCATCAATTCACCAAGGTCGAGCAATTCGTTCTCAGCCATCCAGATGAGTCTTGGCGCATTCATGAGGAACTCATTAAGAATGAGGAGGAAATGGCTCAGGCATTGAAGTTGCCTTATCGCATTGTGAACGTCTGCACGGGAGACATCGGAATCGTTGCAGCCAAGAAGTATGATATTGAATTCTGGATGCCTGGTCAAGAAAAATACCGAGAGGGTGGTTCATGCAGCAATTGCACCGCGTATCAAGCGACTCGACTCAACATCAAGTACAGGTTGAAAAAAGGCGGCACTGAGAAATCATACCCTCATACGCTGAATAGTACAATGATGGCAAATCCTAGGACCATAGTGGCGATTCTTGAGAACTGCCAGAGGGAAGACGGAAGCATCGAGATTCCCAAGATGCTCCACAAGTACCTACCCTCAGAGATCAGGATTATTTCCCCCAGGAAAGCGAGCTGAATTCCCAGTCACTGTTCAAGGAGCCCAAGGTTACGGGCAAATCATTATGCTTAAAACCATCTGATTTGCCAACTCATCGGGAAAGACGATGACAGGTGTCAACCAAGCATTCGAACGATTGATCTCCCTTGCAATCAAGAGAGAGGAAGAAGCCTACGAGTTCTATACCGAGGCCGCAGAGAAATCAGACTTCAAGTCCTCAGCCAAACTGCTTCACAATCTTGCGAAGCAGGAAGTGGGGCACAAACACAAGTTACAAGCGGCTCTCAAGGAGGGTGTTTGTGACACCTTCACCTGTGAAACTGACGCAGAGGTTGAAGAGATGGATCTCAGCAAATACCTGCTCGACATACCACTCGACCCCTCATCAGGACCACAGGATGTCGTGATTGTGGCAATGAAGCGTGAAGAGGCTGCGTACAACTTCTACAAGGCGCTTTCTGAGCTTACAGGTAGTGGTGCTCATAGGACTGTTTTCGAATCACTCGCCGAAGAGGAGAAGGGTCACAAGACACGACTGCAGAACATGTATGATGATCACTTCCAGCAAGATATGTGAAGAAGGCCGTACAAACGGCCTTCGCGCCGCTACTCTCGAGCTCAACAGTCTAGATTCGAACACTATGTTCTATGCAATTTTTGTGCTGCAATGAATGTCAGGCCACGTTTCGTCAGTTCTTCCGCGGTCCTATTGAGTGAATGATGCTTATCCAAGTAATTGATCAAGAGCTTAGGCATCAATCCATCTTCATTTATCTTAGACTTCGGAAGGAAGTACTCGGAGATGTCACTAGGGTGATCCCGTGTGGCATCTATCTCTGGTACTCCGCCCTCGTGCTTGGCACTGATGTTCTTCACATGGTCTGCGATATCTAGCAGTTCGTCAAGTCTATCGTAGGGCTGCCGAACAATACTCTTGTAGGTTTCCACGATGTGATGTTCAATGCGGACAACATCCTCAAAACCGAATGCCTTTCGAATGTAGGCGGACATCTCGATTGTTTCGTTGTCAACGCTGTTGCTCAGGTTAAAGCCAATGAGCGGGCTCGTTCCGTCAGGTCTGCTGAATAAATAGGCAGTCATTAATGTCCATAGTACTGCATAGGGATTGTCATTGCCCATGTAAACACTGATCTTGAACTCCATGTCGATGCCAAGCTTGTGCATCATGTAACCTAACATCACACTTCCGGAGTTGACATTCAATACTTGTTTGACGCCATATTCGGTGTAATAATGCAGGAACTCGTCGACCCATTTCAAGGGGAGTTTGTTTGGCATTCCTATGCCGCCAAAGCCACCAGTAACGCAACCAAGACCACTGGGGCAGCCGAGGTGGACATTCAGAGGAAGTCCATCAGGGCCTGGAAGGGTTCCCTTTGTATCGAGAGTTTCCACGTATGATGCTCCTACAATCTGCATTGCGGCTGCAAAAGCAATCACATGATCATCTGCTGTCTGTTCCGCCATGTTCCTTACACGAATGAAGCGACCAGGCATTAGATCCTGCTTCTCAATGGCCCGTTTTGCTTCCTCAATCACCCAAGGGAAGAACTGACACGCACTGATTTCAAGCGTGATGGCAAACGACTCATCAAAAGACATGGAGTCCGCCTTGTCACCGAGTATCCTCCTGCGATAGTCAGGAATGGAGATGAATGCTTCATTTTCTCGCTGTTTCTGAAGCCACTCCAAATCCTTGACGTAGGGTGACTTCTTTGCCTCTAGCTTGGCCAGTAGGTTCTCGAGGTTCCGAGCTTCCTCAGCCTTCCTATTGACTTCATCAACACCACCGTGCTTCTCGATGACCTCAATCAAGTCATTGACCAACGGATTATCGTCCTTCATTAGGAATTCGTTGATTATGTCGAGCCTTGCAGCGTCGATTCTGAGTTTCTGCTTGTCTATCATGCTTCAAACTTCCACTTTGATTCGAATTACGTGATTGTGGGAATATAGATTTGGACAATCGTGTACTAAAAAACGCTATCGGCTGCACATTCTCGTGTCAAGAATGACTGTCAGTCATTGGTGGGCCCATCTGAGGAGCGAGCTTCCAGCTCATCCATCTCGTTGGTTCCATTGACTGGTCCTTCGGACACAACCGTTCGTAGAAATGCTCTTGCTGCAGGTCCGACTGTGATGGTCACAATCGAGCCTACGATAACCTGGATTGAATTTATTGTAATCAATTCGAGCATCGCCAATTCCCAGGCGTAACCAAGGAAAAGCACCTCGCCCAGCAGATAGCCAAGGAGCATTACGATAGATGCTAGTATCACTCCCAGAAGGTCCCAAGCACTGACTTGAGCCTTCTTCCTTGTACGAGAACTAAACAATCCCATAACCATTCCTTCGCAGCCCTTGGTCACGAAAGTGAGGGGAGCATACATAGGAGCGACTATGAGATCGGCTGTAGCAGATCCGACTCCCCCGGCAATGAAGCCACCCACCGGCCCGAGCAGTAAACCACTGAGCATCACAAAAGCATCTCCTAGGTTGAAGTAACCTTGAGTTGAGGGGAAGGGGATTGTGAACATGATAGTAGTGACTGTGGTCAAGGCTGTCAAGACTGCAAGTAAAGATACGAAAATTGTTGAGTTCCTCTTAGTCGTGAAGTAATCCATTCTCACTCACCGACTGATATCGCGCTATGGGAGTCAAACCCAAGAATTCGGCAATTTGGGATGCGAAGGATGAGCATATAATCTTGAGCCTACATAGGCGAAGTGTTTTAACGATTGATACAGACTGGTCAAAGTATGCGGACGAGTTAGTCTGCACCCACAACTACGCTGAAGAGGTAGGAAATCAAAATGCCAAATTGGATTCAGACCGCAGACTGGAAGAGCGAGAAGCATGTTCCGGCAATTGAAATTGAGAAGAAAGGTGACAATCTATTCCATATTCATGTTTCAGTGGGCAAGGAGATTGCGCACCCCAACACAACTGCACATCATATCAAATGGTGCGACCTATTCATCTTGCCTGAGGGTGAGAAGTTCCCAGTGGAGATTGGATACTGTACCTTTGACCATCACGGCGCGTCAGCACAGGGCGCTGACACAAGCAAGATGTACGCTGAGCCACACGCACTCTTTGTCTTCAAGACAGAGAAACCCGGCTTGCTGATGGCGACTGCTTACTGCAATATACACGGTCTCTGGAAGAGCGAAGATAAGCTGAAGCTTTAGAACGCCTACTCATTGCCTGACAATCCAGCTGACGATCTCCGAACTCATGGGATTCTCATTTAGGAGCACGTCGCGGTATTCGTGATTCTTGAGTTTCAGCCAGACGTGTTGCAGGTCAGCGTCAAACCCAACGATACGAAAGGTCGACTCGAATTGATTCGGTTTGAATACCAAGTATGACAAGACCATTGCGATAATGAAGACTCCAAGGACAGGATAGACCCAGAAAGGGTTTACTCGGCCTAACCAGAAGTTGCTGCCCATATTCACAAGTGCAATAAAGAGTGTTGAAAGGAGAATTCCGTCAATAATGAAACATACCAGACGGTATCGCCATTCACTCTCATCTCCGTAGTGGTGCGCTTCACAGACGGGAACTATGAATGTCTGGGCCTGTGGAAGAGAAATGCCAGTCCTTCTTCGTGTGCGAGCGCTGAACATTGGATTCCAATATGGACGAAGCCATTGCTTCCTACCTGGGATTGTAGAAACCCGAATTGTCTTGGTCACACTGGAACCACAGACGGGACACATCTTTGGAAACCGTATATTCGTCGCATTCACTCGGACGATAGGCTCTTTGAAGAATTCCTTGCGCGGGCTCACTATCGAGTATCTCCGTTCCAAGTTAGTTCGATTTCAATTGAAACGGATAAAATAGCTTATTGAATCACGCAGATGGATGATTGGCATTCATGACCACCAAGTGACCAGAGAATTGGTCAGATAGTCTCAGAATCACCATTACAGGTGACCACACCATACGTGACTGTGAAATGCAATGACTCTAGAAACTAGCTCCCGGAATAACGCAATGAAGAAGAAAAGAATGGTAAAAGCACAGTCCACTGCAGCAGTTGGCTATGCTTTTCTGACTGGTGTGAGGTGATTCTAAGGTGGCACTTACTAAAGAACGCCGAACTATGAGGCTCAATGGTCTAAAAAGGCGGATTTCCGCTGAAGCAATTGCTAAAGTCTACTTCAGGAAGTAATAGGTGTCAGTGACTTCGCACAAGGGCTCTGCGCCCGCTCATTGTGCCTCAGGCTTTTCTTGAGGGTGTTCTTTCTTTGGCTCGGGGTGCAAGAACCCCCCTTCTACGAAATCACATAGAAGATCCTCTAGACCTGGGCAGCGGCTCCATCGTCCCTTGTAATCGCATGCTTGGCATGTCTTTCCGATTTCCACCATTCTCCTCGCATTCATCAACGTAATGATTGGAAAATACAGAAACAGGATCAATCCAATCTTGTCGTCCAATCCTGAGGCGATAAATCCTTCATAGATTAGAATGGACCATACCATGGCAGCAAATGATGCACCTAGCAGGGTTTTGGCAACTGCTTTCACTTTCTTGTTCTCAGTGAGATGGAGGATACTGCACAACAGGGATATGACAACCCCAGCCACACCTCCGTAAAAGAGCCAGAACCTACTCAGAGGAATCAGGTTGAAAAACCAGATCAGTAGCACAGCGAGCATTATCACGGTAAAAGAAATCGAGCTGAAGAAACAGCCAATACACCAGCTACGCCCTCGCCAGTGAAACACATGTCCTTCATATTCGGTGCAAAAAGGATGATGAGCAGTGAAAAACGGACCTCCAGTCCGCAGGAAACGCAGTGGGTGTCGAATTATTTCTCGTGTGTTAAGCACGAGCTTACCTCTTGTCGGGTCGTATAGAACTTCCCGGCAGGGCCTATTATCCGACACCCCCTAAACGTTCTCCTTCACTGCTCATACGGTTTTCGTTACTTACCATTCATGTTGAATTGCAGTAGATTATGGCAGTGGAATCGGCATTAAGGCCAATCCGCCTAAGAACAGTATCATAACGACTGCCAGTATGACGAAGTAGACAATAATCAACACAATCCATGTGGAAATCGCGCCACCCCAGGTCTGCTCGTGACGGGTCTTAATTACATACCATTGGATTATGCACCCGATTATTGGTATCAAACCAACGAGTGCGTTGATGAGGGCAGTTACGATTGTGTCCCCAAACTCCCGGTTCTCGCCTTTCGTCCAGCCTAGGACAACACCCAACAGGAGGGCATTAACGAGTAGGCCAACCACGAATTGGGCGAGGTACATCAGTATAGTAGGATCTATTTGCATATTTTCCGAACTCCTCTCTCAATAAGAGTTGATTCGATTCAAGAACCCTACTATAAAAGCCTAACGACAAACAGCGTAGGGAAGTACGACACTTCCCCAAAGAGAACGATATCCAAGGATTGGAGCCCCGCTGGTTTCAAGGCCTTGCGTGCGGCAGCCAAGGGAGCACAGGGGATTTGGCGCTGAATCCACTGAGCGTATTCTTCGCGCAACAGGATTGTAGCACAGATTTATTTGCGGTCGAATGGGTGGACAGAATATGTACTGTGGAGAGCATGTTCGCCTTCGAGCGATAGAGATGAGTGACCTAGACAATATCATGAAGCATTGGAACACGTATGAGATGCGAAGATTCCTTGGCTCACCGCTCCCGATATCTGAGCGTGCTGAGAAGGAATGGTTGGAAAAAGCTACAACTCAAAATGCACACAAGGATGGAAGTATTGTACTTGTAATTGAGGACAAAAAGACCCGGGAGTTCTTGGGCACTACAAGTCTATTCGACATCTCAAACCACAGTAGGCGTGCTGAATTCGGCATTGCAATCCACGATCCTGAGAAGATGAGCAAGGGATATGGCACTGACGCAACGCGACTCACACTATGGATGGGCTTTCACCAACTGGGCCTGAACAGTATCTACCTGTACACAGTTTCATTTAATGAACGAGCGCAACGTGCCTATGAGAAGGCTGGCTTCAAGAAGACCGGGGTCTTCAGAAAGTCAATGTTCGCAGAAGGAGATTTCCATGATTTGATTATCATGGACATCCTGAAAGATGAGTTTCTTGAGAAGTATCCTCCAGGGACTCAAATTGCAGAAGAGTAGTGCCCGGAAATGCACAGCAAGTGTGCGCTGCTCACATCCGAACTCGTCGGACTAGAAGAAGGGTTGAAAGGGTTCATAAACCCTTTTGCGTGATTTGGTCGGTTCATAGGCCTCCTTTTCCAAGAAACAGGCGTTTTTTCTTAATGGTCGATATATATACTCAATTCGGAGCCTATCATGGTGATGTAGTGACAATTCACAGGAACACCCTATTAGCATTGTTCGCTCTCGTCCTCATGGGACTGGGAGTGCCACTAGCTGCCGCTCAAGGCAGCGGAATCCAGTACCAGCATTCAGCAGGTATTGTAACACTGGAAACAGAAGATTTGAGCCTTAGAATCACGGGCGTAAATGAGGTTCCCCATTTCCATTGGTGGGATCCTGACAGTCCGACTGTGGACTATCATGTCATGTTTGTGAAATTCTTTGAGGCAAATGACACAAACTCAAATGGTGTGTATGACGTCGAGACCGATGTTATGGTTGGCCCACCCCTTGCCCTACCAACAGCTGACTGGGAGTTCAGTGGTTTTGAATTAGAGCAAGAGGGAGATAACGTTACTGTGGTTCACTTCAACTTCACGAGCACCGAAGAGCATGAACCAAGACCGATGGACACCGGCGAAAGCTATGGCAGTCTTCCTGAAATGGAACCTTTTGATGTCATGGTCCAGATACGTGTTCACATTGACCTTGAGAATCCTGGTGAGATGAAGTTCGACCTCATTGTTGATGGTTGGCAGTGGACCTTTGAAGACACAATCTTGGTCTTTCATTTCACGGTAACAGAAAGCAACCATGGTATGAGTCAAGCCGGAACGGACCCGACTAATTTCCAACGCACGGGAACGAAGTTCAGTTTTGGCAATGGTTACATGGAGTACAATGAAACCGCTTTGGCCGCACAGAATACCTTGGAGGTCAAAGCCAGCTA
>DAOWNS010000273.1 GCA_030642465.1 Candidatus Thorarchaeota archaeon
GAATGAAGTGTCGAATTCTGCCTTCACGCGACTTGAGATAGCCCTTATGCATCCAGCGGCCGCCAAATTCAGAGATTTCTCCTCCATCGGAACCAGCATGAGCTGTTCTGTTGCCCGCGCCTCACCAATCAGTCTGGCACATCTGCTAACAGATTCATTGATGATATCGAGGAACGAGTCTTTAATTGTGTCTTCAGTTGCGCTTCTCATCAGAGTTGCGCTATTTAGGATGACTTGCAGTTGATTGGTAATATCGTGGCCCATTAGGTCTTGATATAGATGGGCTCTATCTTTTGCTGCCCGAACGTCTTTTTCCGCTTTCTTTGCATGGGTGACATCCACGAATACCGTCTGAATCGCAGGCGTTCCTTCGTATTCTACTCTATTAGTGAAGTTCTCTACCCAGCGCATTTCTCCGTCCTTTCTTACGAGTCGTATTTCGAAACTGGATGTCTGGAGATTGTCTTCTTTTCCACCTGGCATCTTATCTTTCAGGAGGTCAAGGTCATCAGGGTGGATGAGATTCCACGCCTGCTCTAGTGACATTGCAAGAAGTTCCTCGACTTCGTAACCAACTAGGTCAGCGAATGCAGAGTTTGTGTAAGCAAATCCGTTATCGTTGAGTATAGTCAGACCCTGCATGGACTGTTCAGCTAGCGTTCGATACTTCAGCTCTGACCTGCTTAGCGCGTCAGTGGAGGTCTTCAGTTGAGAATCAGCTCGCTTTCTCTTAGTGATGTCCCGAATGACGCCCATAAACGCCTTTGGCTGACCATCGGAGTTTCGAAGTAGAGAAGCGCTCATCTCTGCTGGGAATTCCGTTCCGTCATGGCGAATCATGGTGTACTCAATATCGCGTATCGCCCCCTCAGTCAATGTCTTTTGGAGGTTGATCATGGCGAGCTTTCTATCCTCTGCGGCAATCAATTCGATGCTGGCCTTGCCTAGCAGCTCCTTTTCGATTTTACAGCCATGCATCTTGAGTGCCTGCTTATTGGCCATTATGATTTTGCCCTCTAAATCAGTTAGCGTTATTGCGTCTGGGGAGGTTTCTATCAGAGCCCTGTAAAGATTCTCCGTTTCTCGTTGTTTTGCTTCTGCTTCTTCTCTCTCTGTCCTGTCAATTATCAGGATTTCCAGTGCACGCTCTCCATCATATTCTATCAAGCTAGAGAACGCCTCTACAAATAGGGTTGAGCCATCTTTCTTAATAAATCGGTATTCGTATTGTGTGGGGGTCGGCTTTCCTTCCCTTCGGTTTGCTCCATATTCTAAGAGCCTGTTCTTGTCATCGGGATGGACAAGTCCCCATCCTTCTTCGGATGTCATCTGAAGGATTTCATCAACGGTGTAACCTACAAGATTAGCGAATGCTTGGTTGACGTAAACGTACTGGCCGTTCTGTATCACGGTGACACCCTGAAGCGGCTTCTCTACCAGAGTTTTGTACTTCGCTTCTGAACGCGCAAGGGCTTCTTCCGCTTCCTTGAACTCTGTCATGTCAAGGATGACTGCGAATGAACCCCTATGCTTGCCTTTGTGATCGATTAGAGGGGCACCTGACACAATCGTAGGGACGCCTTTGCCGGTCCTTGATGTCCACACCAGTTCGTATTGCGAAGCTAGACCTTTTTTCCTCCTTTTCACGTTCGCCTTGAGCACTTTTGTGTTCTCAGAATCGAGGAAATCAGTCAGCTTGAAGCCTGTCATTGCGCCAGAAGCGTAACCGAGCATGTCAGAGAATCGTTTGTTGACATAGGAGAAGACATTCTTTTTGTCGACTACAGCGAATCCTTCATTCATCGAGTCCACTAGCGCACGATAACGAAGAATGTCATCGCTGACATCCACGCCTTCCGTAGGCGTTTCTCGCAAAGGAGGTTTATCACTCATGTGGACCCCGACCTTCGTCCCGTCATACTCTGGCTCGGTGGACCATATACACAGGATTGTTGAAACTAGGCCAACGGGGTATATTTGTTTTGACCATATGAATTGACTTTGTGCGAATCAATCTCATGAATGCGCAGAAACCTTGCCAGAATGCCTCCGCCTGACCGCAACATTTCTATCATACGTAAAGAACTCAGAACGCCCAGGCTCGAAACCTCAGATTTGGCAATTCGATCTTGCTGGCCGCCGCTGGCATCGGGAGATTTGGATGCCCTGATGATTAGGTGGGACCCCGTTGCATGAATAAGGAGGAATTCGAATGGAAATAGCTAGGTACGAAGACATCAGAATTGGACAGCATGCTGAATATGTGCGCACAGTTACATCCGAGGACATTGAGATGTTTGGTCAGGTAAGTGGGGATTATAATCCACTTCACTTCAATGAGGATTGGGCGAAGACAACGATGTTCAAGGGTCGAATCGCTCATGGAATACTGACCGCCACCTACGTAAGCACGGTGATTGGGATGAAGCTTCCTGGTCCTGGAACTATCTACATAAGTCAGAGCATGAAGTTTCGGCGACCTGTTCGAATTGGCGATAAGATCACTGCTCGTGTTGAAGTCATACACAAGAATGATGAAAAGGAATTCCTCACACTGAAAACTGTCTGCCTCAATCAAGAGGACAAGGTGGTTCTTGATGGAGAAGCTGTCGTCACTATGATGCGATTGGACAGCACGTGAACCGCTTGATGACTTGACTCCTCAAAAGTGCTCAATGATTCAATTTGCAGGGCAATGGGAGTATCAACTTCAATCGTGGCACAAGATGTCGCCACCAAGAGCGCGAAAAGGGGTTCGGGTGGTCATTCTTTCCAAGGTCCACGATAGATGAAAACCAGTATGGGCATCGTTGCGTCCTTGACTTTTATTCCGATGCGAAATCATTAATATGATTGAACCAATGGATTACTGTAGCATTCCATAATTGCATGAGGTAGAGGATCTTGGGCGAGGAATCTAGTGAAGATGTACTTCCTGTCATTCGCTTGACTGTACGTCTAAACAAACCTGTTGAAGACGTATGGGAAATTCTTACAAACCCTCTCTTGATGATTCAGTGGTTGGGCAATGAGATAACGTCAGACATCAAGCTTGGAGGCACCATACGCTTCATGGGCAAGAATGCTCCAACGATTCCCGAGATGGCAGATTCCTGGATC
>DAOWNS010000201.1 GCA_030642465.1 Candidatus Thorarchaeota archaeon
GTCAGGTTGCACGTCGAAGGATAAATATGCGATTGCAGGCGAACAGCATCCCCTGTGGGTGAATAATCCATGAAACCAATGATTGCTCCTTCAATTCTATCAGCGAATTTCGCACACTTGGAAAATGACGTCAAAGCCGCTGAGAAGGGCGGAGCTGATTATTTTCATCTTGACATCATGGATTCACACTTCGTCCCAAACATTTCTTTTGGACCTTGGATCGCCAAGACCATGAAGAGCATTACGGATGTTCCACTTGATGCGCACCTCATGATAACAAGACCCCGAGAATACATCCCCAAATTCGTGGATGCAGGTGTTGAACTCATCTACCCCCACATCGAGGCGTCCCACGATGTGTACCGGACAGTTCAGCTGATAACCGACCTTGGAGCAAAAGCAGGAATCACTCTCAACCCTGGAACACCAATCGCAGAAGTCGAACCGTTGATAGATCTTGTTGACTCTGTGCTTCTAATGAGTGTCTGTCCTGGTTTCGGCGGGCAAAAGTTCATCCCTGCAACACTGAAGAAAATTACGGCCCTAAGGAAGATGCTTGAGGAGCAAAAGCCAAGTGTCCGGATCGCAGTGGACGGAGGAGTCAATCGCAAGAATATCAAAAAGCTGTACAAAGCTGGCGCTGATTTCTTCATTGCGGGGTCAGCGGTGTTTCGAGCTGATGATATTGAGGGAGAAGTCCGAGCCCTGAAAGCTGCCCTCAAGTAATTCACCGCTTCATCGTTTCTACTCAGGCAAGATAAGCAACATAATATAAGACCAGTCAGCTTTTCGATGCCAAAGCTGAGGTGTGAGTTGAACTCGATGAAATTCTTCATTGATACCGCTAACGTAGAAGCAATTCGCAAGGCACATGAGAGAGGAATGGTCGATGGTGTTACAACCAACCCATCCCTTGTCGCCAAAGAAGGCCGCAATTTTCGTCAGATTGTGGACGAGATAGCATCCTTTGTGAAAGGACCAATCAGTCTTGAGGTAGTCAGCGAAGATGCTGAAGGAATGGTTAAGGAAGCGCGAGAACTCAATGGCTGGATTGACAACGCTGCAATCAAGATACCAATGACTTGGGAAGGTCTCAAGGCAGTCAAGATTTGTGCTGACGAAGGCATCCAAACGAACGTAACATTGTGCTTCAGTCCAAATCAAGCACTTCTTGCAGCCAAGGCTGGAGCATCATTCGTTTCACCATTCATTGGGCGCCTTGATGATATTGGCCATGTAGGAATGCAAGTTGTTGTAGATATTGCTCAGATATATGCAATCTACGATTACGATACTGAGATCATAGTTGCCAGTATCAGACATCCAGTGCACGTCTACGAGGCTGCACTAGTAGGTGCAGACATTGCGACAATCCCACCGGCAGTGCTTGATAAGATGGTCAATCATCCACTGACAGATGTTGGTATTGAGCGATTCCTAGCAGATTGGGAAAAGGTCAAGGATAAGTGAAAACTGCTCGACTCGCTGTATCCACAACGACAAATGACATATGCGAATCATTAGTATTCATATGACTGGACGTGCTGATGGATGAAATTCGAGGCGGATTTGGTTGTATTCAATGGAAACATCATCACGATGGACCCTCAGAAACCATTTGCGACTGCAATTGCTGTCAAGAGCTACAAGATTCTGGCAGTTGGAAACGATGAAGATGCCATGGCTCTAATCCCCTCCGCTAAGAGAGTGATTGACCTAGCTGGAAAGACTGTGGTCCCCGGATTCGTAGACGCTCACACCCATCTTACAGTTTCAGGCATCAAATCGACATACGTTCAACTCGACAAGATGCGTTCAATCAAGGGGGTTCAGAGGGAGCTAAAGAAAGCCCTCAGTAGATACTCCAAAGATCAATGGGTTCTTGGATTCTCATGGGATGAGAGTAATTGGAAAGTCAAACGTTACGTCACTGGAAAGGATCTTGATGAGGTGAGCACAGAACACAAGATAGGTGCGTTCAGGGTTGATGGCCATCTTGTTTCTGTGAATAGCCGGGGTCTTCAGGAACTCAATATTGATTTGGCCCAAAAGGGTGTAGAGAAAAACAAAAGCGGAAAACCCACTGGGGTTCTGAAGGACATAGAAGAGCTCTATGATTGCTTTCAACCCTCACCTGAAGAGATACATCAAGGGATCATCGCAGGCAACCAGATGGCTAACGAGCTTGGAATTACTGCAGCAGTGGACAATGTAAGGGCAGGCCATGCTCGTTACATCAGAGAAGCTGAACGACTCAATGTGCTCACTGCACGAATGGTCATCAATGTGCCTTCCGAGCAAATTGACCACATGATAGGCCTTGGTCTGACTTCTGGAATGGGAAGCCCCATGGTCAGAATCGGCGGCGTGAAATCATTCATCGACGGTTCAATTGGTGCTAGCACAGCTGCAACATCAGAACCCTACGCTGACAGCAAGTACAACAAAGGAATGCTGTTAATGTCCCAGCACGCATTCTCCAATCTAGCAAGAAAGGCTGTTGAAAATGACATTCAGACAGTTACCCATGCAATTGGTGACGAGGCTATCGAGCTCGTTCTTTCCGCTTTTGAAACTCTTGGAAACATGACGACAATACGAAGACAAAGGCACAGAATCGAACACGCCGAGATGATTACTCCGGATCAAATTAGAAGAGCTGCGGCTCTTGGGCTCATACTATCAATGCAGCCCAATTTCGTTGGCGAGTGGCAGATGAAAGGTGGGTTGTACCATGACAGGCTTGGCAAAGAACGCACCGAAAAGATGAACCTATTCAGAACCGCTTTGGATAACGGAGCAAGAATCTGTTTTGGATCCGATGGCATGCCCTACGGACCGCTTTATGGAATCTGGTGCGCAGTCAACCATCCGAGTCCCCAAGGCAGGATTACAGTTGAAGAGGCAATCAGATGCTACACCATGGAGAGTGCCTATGCGTCTTTCATGGAGAACAACGTTGGCAGTCTCACAGAGGGCAAAAGAGCAGACTTTGTTGTACTCTCAGACAACATATTAGAGGCGCCGCCTAATTCCATTCGAGATATCAAGATTGAGTGGACAATCGTGGGCGGTCAAGTCGAGTACTCATCTGTGGGGTCCTGAGGTGATTCGTTGGGCAGAATCCGAATCCTAGCTGATGCTCTCGTTTCTCTCATTTCGGCTGGCGAGGTTATCGAAAATCCAGCATCGATTGTTAAGGAACTCATAGAGAACGCACTAGATGCCAATGCTACAAACATTGACATCCGGATCTCGGAGGGAGGCATGGAGTCGATTATCATCTCTGATAACGGCTCAGGTATCCTCAAGGAGGATTGTCCAATTTGCACGCTGAGGCACTCCACAAGCAAGATTAGTCGACGAGAGGATATTGACGCAATCCTGACCTACGGATTCAGAGGAGAGGCTCTAGCAAGCATTGCGGCTGTGGCTGACCTTGCCATCATAACGCGTCATGAGGATGAGAAAATCGGAACCCGCCTCGTGTCAAGAGCTGGTGAGATTCCAGCACAGACTGATGCCTCCAGACCACAGGGCACGACTGTAGAAGTTACCGGCTTGTTCGAGCGAGTTCCAGCTCGAAAAAAGCATCTCTCAACTCCAAAGGTTGAGAGTCAACGAATTCTTGAAACCACGATGAAGCACGCAATCATCAGAAACGACGTGGGTTTTCGACTCATCAAGGACAACAAAGTCATCATAGATTGCCCTCCTGACCAGATTGCAAAAACCCGAGTGCTCTCGCTATGGGGACCGGACATTGCTGAAAGCTTAGTTGATATCGCACTGACTGATCAAGGAGTTACGGTTTCGGGGTTCATAGCCAGGCCGCCGATGTCCAGAGGAAATCGTGCTCGTGAGTACTTCTCAGTTCGCAAAAGGCCAATCGAGGAGAGCAAACTCAGCAACGCAGTGGAAACAGCCTACTCAACCTTGCTGATGAAAGGACGATTCCCAATCTGTGCAATCGATATAGATGTGGATATTGCTCGCGTAGATGCAAATGTTCATCCTACGAAGAGGGAAGTTCGAATACAGGATATCGACAATGTAACGGAAGGCGTCAAGGATGCTGTGAAGAATGCGCTCGCTGATGTGAAGCTTCCCGACGTCACAC
>DAOWNS010000204.1 GCA_030642465.1 Candidatus Thorarchaeota archaeon
AGAATTCAAGGGCACAATCAAACCACGCCACTTCATTGAGGCACTATACAACGACATAGGCATTGACGAAATCAAGAAGAAGATTACAAAGCCTCTTGATGGGGTTGGAATCGCTATCCACTATGGTTGTCATCTGTTACGTCCAGAAGATGTGACTGAGTTCAAACCAGAGATTTACGACGCTCTTGTTAGAGTTGCAGGTGCTAGTGTCGTTGAGTATCCATTATGGAAGCAGTGCTGTGGTGCCACCGTACTGCCAGTCAATGAAGACCTTGCAATCAGACTGGCGCGCGATAAATTGAAGTCAATAAAGGAAGCCGGAGCAATCTTCATTACAGTCGCCTGCCCTGCTTGTGGAAATCAGCTCGATTTGCAGCAGCTGGGGTTGAAGGAGTCATATGGGGAGGAGTACAATCTGCCAGTTCTCTTCATCACCCAGATTCTGGGGCTTGCGATGGGTATGGGCGACGATGAAGTCGGTCTTGAGATGAACAGGGTTCCAGCAGGTCCGATTCTCGAGCATCTGAGCGGTTGAGGTGAGGACAGTAGTGTCTGATCCGGTCCTAATCATTGGAGCCGGAGTAGCAGGATTAACCGCAGCCATTAAGCTTGCAGACTCCGGAATTCGAACTGTACTAGTTGACCGGCTGCCCATTGTTGGTGGAAATGCTATGGACCTGTACAAGGCATTCCCAACGGATGATTGCTCCTATTGTTTCGAGGGGAGTCGATTGAGGCCTGGAATTCGGAAGTGCTTCTATAGAAGCGCGATTTTGGACCTGCCAAATATCGATCTCAAAGTCAACTCCGAAGTCACTGAGATAAGCGGCAGCCCTGGCAAGTTTCAAGCCAAACTTAGCGTAGGTCCACAGTACATTGATTCAAAGAAGTGCATCATGTGTGGACTTTGCATTGAGCGCTCTAATGCTTTCAGCCTACCTTCGCCACAATGTCAACCTCAGGCAGTAATCTATGACCCTGAGATGAGTGACGAGGGCGCAAAGAAGGCAGAAGAGGAATGCCCAACAAAGGCGATTAATCTGGGCGCTCAACCCTCGGAGGAAACGGTTCAGGTTTCCGACATAGTGATTGCCACTGGTTATCATGAGATGAAACCTGTTTCAATAGATGAGTATGGTTACGGCAAGATACCCAATGTAGTTACGCAGTTAGAGCTGGCACAGATTCTTGATCCCAACGGTAAGTCGGGAGGCGCCTTGGTTCGCCCCTCCGACGGTGGTCAGGTAAAGAGGGTGATGATGGTGCAATGCGTGGGCAGTAGAGATGAGAACTACTACCCCTTCTGCTCCAAGATATGCTGTGTCTATGCGCTAAAGCACGCTAACATCATTATGCTTGAACGAAATGGCACACAAGTGACAGTAGTGTACATGGACATCAGAACATACGACAGACATGAACGTTACTATCGTGTGGCGCGTGATGCAGGTGTCAGATTCGTCCGCGGAAGGGTAAGCAGACTGGAAGCATGTGAGGATGGAACCTTGGACATCATAGCTTATGACTCGCTGCTTGACAAGTACCTGAAATTCAATGTCGACCTTTTCGTTCTCTCGTCAGCATTGGAGCCGCCGAAAGGTAGTGCTGAGCTGATTAAATCACTTGGCCTACACTCTGCCAGTGGTTTCGTGGGTCCTGCTGATTCCATCTCTGGGAACGCGGTTGTCGCTGGTGATCATGTCTATGTGTGTGGCGCAGCGACAGGTCCTGCTGAAATTCCTGAGAGCGTTACACAAGCGAGGGCTGTAGTAAGCATGATTCTACAAAGTAGGAAGTGAAGCGAAAGGTGGCGGACAACAAATCGGCAGTTCTGGTTTGCACGTGCGGCAAGCAGCTTCAACTAGACTACGAGCTAATCAAAAATGCTGTCAGCAAGATGAAACTAGCTGCATCAGTAACAGTTCATGACCTTGTGTGCCAAGAAGAGGGTCTGGTCAAGATATCAGAACTGGTCGACAAACATAATGGCCGTGTCGTAATCGCTGCCTGTACTAATCAGAAAATACAGCCGCGCATTGACGAGTACCTAGAATCGAACGGAAAGGATTCCACCCAGTTGCAGTACGTGAATATTCGTGAGCACTCTGCATGGGTACATGAGAATCAGGAAGAGGCAACCAGAAAGACGATAGACATGATTAGGGGTGTCCTCGCGCGATCTGCAGGTTCCATGCCTCGTCAAGTTGAAAAGAAGAACGTTTCCAGCCATGTGACAATCGTTGGCGGTGGGATTGCTGGTATTGAAGCCGCGCTGAGCTTGTCCAATCTGGGATATGAAGTGACACTGATTGAGCTCGAAGAGGAACTAGGAGGACACGTCATTCACCTTCCTGTGGTGGCTCCAACAGGCAAGTCTGGAAAGCAAATCCTAGCTGGCAGGCTTGATGCACTTCAGAAGAACAAAGGTATCAACGTAATGACAAAGACTCGCGTTAAGTTCGTTGAAGGAGAAATGGGCAGTTTCGTAGTACACTACACCACGGATGAGAATGAAGACGAGAAGACCATTGAAACATCAGCCATAGTGATGGCAACTGGATTCAAAGAGTTCAAACCTACAATGATGGATGAATACAGATACGGGAAGAATCCTGATGTCCTCACCCAGTTCGAGTTATCCTGCATGCTCTCGGAAGGAACTCTCGCACGGCCCTCTGATGGCGAAGAAGTCAAGAACATTGTCATGGTGCAGTGTGTTGGCAGTCGAGATGAGGAGTACAAGCGTGACTGCAGCAAACTCTGTTGTACATTTGCAATTGACAACTCACTATCGATTATCGAGAAAGTTCCAGATGCGAAGATACGCATTGTCTACATGGACATTCGTGTGCCATTCGAGCATGAGATGATATACAAGGAATCGCGCGACAAGGGCGTCGATTACATTCGCGGTCGTATCAGTAGAATTTGGGAAAAGGATGGAAAAACCCACGTTCAGTTCTACGATTCCCTTCTGAATCAATACTTCGAGGTTACTCCGGATCTCGTTGTTTTATCATCGGCCATTCTTCCGCCAGATGGCACCAGAGAGCTCTCAGAAACCCTTGGTTATCTGGTTGAAGATGATGGCCACATCAAGGAGCTATACGGTAAGCTTCGACGGAATGAAACTCGCAGACGCGGGGTAATAGCTGTAGGGGGAGTCACTAGACCACAGTTCGTTTTTGAGGCGATTACTGATGCCCAGGCAGGGGCATTGATGTTACATACTGAACTTCAGAGCGGTAGCATCGAGGGTGTTGCCCGTGGTGCAGTTCTGAACGTTGATGATTGTGTGGGATGCAGTCTCTGCGCGCAGCAATGTCCTCGTGGAGTACCCCTGATGATTGAACAGACAGACAAAGAGGAAGAGGACGAAGAGCAGAAATTCATTTTCATTGCATCGATTGATACTCTACTCTGTCATGCGTGTGGAGTCTGTCAGAGCCTTTGCCCCACTGGAGCGACGCAGCTAAACTTCCTATCCAATGACCAGCTCTGGTCCGAGATAGAGGCGACTCTCGAAGGAGCAGGTCCGGACTATCCAATCACCCTGTGTTTCTATTGTGAGGAGTGTTCGGTTTCCACAATTGACATTGTGGGAACTAGAAAGATGAACTACCCTGCAAGTACTCGTCTAATTCCTGTTCCATGTGCTGGTCGGGTTTCCATTATTGACATCTTGAAAGCACTCGAAAGCGGAGCCAGCACAGTGATGATCGCAGCTTGTGAAACTGATAGGTGCCATATTGGAGGCACTGGGAATGAGATAGCACAGGTCCAAGTGGATGTGGCAAGAGAGATACTCACTGCCATTGGTTGGAAAGGTGAGCGGGTTGATATGTTCAGGATGTTCAGCGCAGAACCTGAAAGATTCACGACTGCAATCAATGAGATGGTGAAGCGTTCAAAAGAATTGGGTCCAACTCCTGTCCATAAAGGAACCTCAGGCAAGTGGATGGAGGCGAGCAAGTGAGCGACGTTGCGACGGAAAAATCAATGGCTCCCAAACGCCAGCGCATGATGGACATGGTTCTCTTCATTGGAGGTCTCAAGGAAGAGTCCGCAATACCTCCAAGCAAGGTCAATGAGGAAATCGAG
>DAOWNS010000313.1 GCA_030642465.1 Candidatus Thorarchaeota archaeon
AGTCAATGAGGCACCTGCACGACGTAGTGATTCGTGATCAGTTTCTCCAGTTGTGACTCCCCAGAACTCTATGCCGGCTCTCTTCGCAGCAACAGCATCTATACCAGCATCTCCCACATAGATTACTTCGTCCGGTTCGACGTCGAGCCTTGCTACGATTTTCAAGAGACCATCAGGGAAAGGTTTTGCTCGGGGGGATTCGTGCCGTGTTTGGATGATATCGAACAAATCATCTAACTTTGTCTGCTTAAGAATAGCGTTAACTGACCCGCGACCGTTGTTCGTGAGTATCGCAGTTTTAAGGCCAATATCCGTTATCCCCCGGATAACCTCAATTGTGTCGCCTATAAGGATGACTTGCCTTGTGGCGCTAGCTTCGTGCTTGTCGAGTATTGCATCCATCTCTGTTTCATGCCTCTTCCACCGATTAGGAGACATGCCACAAGAGAGAAAATGCTCCCGTGCTTTTGTAGTAGAACTGGAAATCCCATCAGCCGAATCAAAAAGCTCTGCCGGCACGCCCTTGCTGATGAAGTAGGCTTTGGTGTCTCGGCGCATTGCTTCCAGTGGCAGATTCAAGACGGTGAGCGTTCCGTCAAGGTCAAAAACCATCGCTTTTAGCATCGAAAGACACCGCGCCGAATGCCACAGGGTCCCCACTTAAGCATAACCCTGTGTTTCACATGTGGGATTTTCTTAATAGTAATCTGCTCACTCA
Organism: Candidatus Thorarchaeota archaeon; assembly: GCA_030642465.1. Taxonomy (GTDB): domain Archaea; phylum Asgardarchaeota; class Thorarchaeia; order Thorarchaeales; family Thorarchaeaceae; genus WTCK01. The sequence continues at coordinate 719 of DAOWNS010000313.1, forward strand.
GATTCAGCAGGACTGTAGACAAGTGCCTTGGTACATGTAGCATCCATAGTTGCGGGTTTAGGAATCTCCATCTTAACGCCGGGTGCAATACCTTCAGCAACAGCGCTCACATATGGCCAACAAACTGATTCACAGTAGAGTTGCCCCTTCTTAAGAAAGCCTTCGTGCTGCGGGCAATACGGATGATCTGTTTCCACGCGATTGTCAGATATCCATCTTGGTTTCATCTTTGCACCCATCACGTGGCCGATGACAAGCCATGCATCCAAAGCATCTTTGAGCGTATTCCCAAGCCCAAGGGTTTCCTTCATGGCAATCGCATCCTCAGCCCCCAGTTTTCGAAAGACCTCAGCGACAGCATCTAAACCATCCTTACCAAATCGCTCTTCCATCACGACAGCAGTTTCAGTCATCAAACGACCCAAGTTGCTTCTAAGTTCCGATACCTTGTTCCCAGCTGGGATAATCCCTTTAACAGCTGCGGTTTTCATTAATCCCATGATGAGTCCTCGTGAGATTGCAGAGCGTTCAGTCTAATGAAGATTGCTGATGAACTGCAGAGAATTCGATTGCCGCCCTGTAGGAATCAACTTTAAGATGAGATACTGTTCTTCTCGATTAGGGATCTGCCGTGAAGAACGTGAAAGGGATAGATACGAATGACATGAGAGCAATGGTCGAAGCGTTTCCTTCGCTTCTGTGTTTGACCAAGCCGGACCCATCGATAATGACCGTGGCATCGCAAACATTCTCTTCAGGACTTGAGGGAGTCTGCATAGCAGGAATGGGGGGTAGTGCAATTACTGGTCAGATGACCAAGGCGCTACTGGCACAAAAGGCAGAGATACCCATTATCACGTGGAGAAACTACGAGATCCCCCGCTGCGTCACAAAGAAATGGGCAGTCATCTGTGTAAGCTACTCCGGCAATACAGAAGAAACTCTCTCAGCTTTTGAGACAGCCAAGAAGGTGGGTGGCACGCTATTTGTGGTGACAACAGGCGGCGCGATTTTGGGGCAATCTAGGGACCTGCCAGTCGCATTACTTCCCAAAGGCATCCAGCCAAGGGCTGCGCTTCCAGCTATTTTCTCAATTGTCCTGCCGATTGTTGAGGCATTAGTCGGAGTTGGTAGCACAGATTTCTCCAAACTGTCAGTAATCCTGAATGGCTTGGTGAAACGCTGGGGAAAGGAAATCATGTCCCCAAGAAACCTTGCGGAATGCACCAGATCCCTTGTTCCGCTCTTCATAGGTTCAGGACATCTGGCTTCGGTGGCGTATCGAGCCAAGTGTCAGATCAATGAAAACGCAAAAGCGGTCGCCTTCAACGCTGAGCTGCCTGAAGCAAATCATAACGAAATCGAGGCATCCCATATGTACCAGGAGTCCGGAATCGTACCTATCTTCCTCAGGAGCACTCATGAGAGTAAGAGAATGTCAGCGCGATTTGCGGCCACAGACGCAGTATACAGGCAGAATGATTGTGCGCCAATTCATGTTCGACTGAGTGGATTAAGTGAACTCGAAGAGGTTCTCGCGATCACGCACTACTTGGATATGCTATCAGTCGACGCAGCAGACATCCGAGGAGTTGACTCTGTTAGAGTTGACAGGATTGCGGAACTCAAGCGCAGACTCGCAGAGGGTTCCTAAGTGTGACCCTCATGAGAGAATGGTATGCGCCGGACGGATGCATCTGAACCGAATACACTGTAGGATAGAACTAGGAGTATGTCGAAGGTCCAGTTTCCAGAGTCTTCAGCGTCGTAGAGTATCTGCTTGTCAAGCAGTTCATGGATTGTTTCGCCCACAGTGAAGTTAGTATCATAACC
>DAOWNS010000216.1 GCA_030642465.1 Candidatus Thorarchaeota archaeon
ACATCTCTTTCACGGGTGAAGTGTCAAGAGCACTGCGTGCCAGCGATGGGGTGGTGCTTCTAGTAGATGCATTGGAGGGTGTAATGACTCAAACAGAAACAAACATCCGTCTGGCGGTTGGTGGAGAAGCCTGCAAACCAGTGCTATTCATCAACAAGGTAGATCGCCTGATCAACGAGCTCAAGCTGCCTCCGAAGAAAGTATACGAGCGTATTGACATCATTATTGAAAAGGTCAACGCACTCATCAGGAAAGTGGCACCACCAGAGTATGCAAAGGATTGGCGTGTGAGCTTCCAAGAAGGAAGTGTTGCGATAGGCAGCGCAAAGACCGGTTGGGCCTTCACTATGAAAACTTTGGAGAAGAAGAATATCAAGCCATTGGTTGTATTCGAGAAATACAATGAGGGTGATGAAAAGTGGCTGCGAGAGAATCTAGCCCTTGATGATGCCATGCTCGAGATGATTGTAGGGCACCTGCCCAATCCAAAGGAGGCGCAGAAATACAAGATTCCCCGAATCTGGAAGGGCGATTTAGACTCCCCCGAAGGAAAGGCGCTTCTTGAGTGCGACCGAAATGGCCCACTCATGGGTATGATTACCAAGATATTCGTCGATCCAAAAAGCAAGAGACCAACACTCATTGGACGCGTATTCTCAGGAACAATAAAGTCCGGACAGGAGATTCGACTCGTCAATATGAGGCAGAATGCCAAGGTGAAGCGTCTTGGAGTTCAGGAGATCACTGACATCCTTGACATGAATGAAGTTCCTGCAGGGAATCTGTTCTCTGTCTTTGGGTTCATGTGTCCTTCAGGTGAGTCATTTGTTGGCCCTGATGTTGACATGAAGCCCTTTGAAGCCATCGAATATGTCGCTGAGCCAGTTGTAAGTAGAAGCATCAAACCGAAAGATCCGCAAGACGTCGCGAAACTTGGCGATGTTGTGTCCAAGTGGATAATGGCAGATCCTACGGCAAGGTTCTTCCATGACAAGGAGTCAGGTGAGTATCGTCTGGACGGAATCGACCCACTGCAGATCGAGATTTTGACTAAGCGTATCAACGAGCAGGTCCCGATACATGTATCTGACCCCATCATTGTCTATCGTGAGAAGATGACCACCAGGAGCGCGGAATTCCATACCAAGTCTCCGAATGGTCATAATCGATTGAAGATGTTTTTGGAGCCCCTCGACGAGAAAACGCTCGAGCTAATCCGGAAGAAAAAGATCACTGCAGAACAGAACAAAAGGGACCGGGCTACTATCCTTAGAGATGAAGCCGGATGGGATGCCAAGAAGGCAAGAAAGATTCTGGATATCTACGGAAATTGCATGCTTGTAGACGCCATGAGTGGAGTTCAGAGGTTTGATCGAATATACTCGTACCTTGAAACAACCTTTAGGGAGTTTGTCGACGGCGGTCCCATAGCCCGGGAACCTGTGACGGGTGTAAAGGTCGTACTAACAGATACTACAGTTCACAATGACCCCGCTCATACTGGGTACAACGAAGTAGCAACAATGACAAGCTCTGGTCTGAACATGGCCTTCCTGACAGGAAAGCCTCTTCTTTTCGAGCCAGTGCTTAACACGGACATCAAGACTCCTCCGGATACGCAGGGCGCTGTCATCAAGGTATTAACCGGACACAGAGGTCAGATAGTGACAATAGAGGCTGAGGAGGACATAGTCGTTATCAAAGGTACTCTCCCCACCGCGGAAACCATCGATATCGCTGATGAATTCAGAAGTGCGTCTGCAGGGAGAAGTTTCTTCGGCTACGTGTTTAAGGGGTTCGAACCTGTTCCGATAGGCATGCAGGAAGAACTAATCCTTGATATCCGCAAGCGGAAAAAGATGCCTGAGCAGATGCCTGATTTAAGTTCGTGGAGCAGGTACCTCTACAAGAGAACATAATCATCCGCAGGGAAAGATAGGGCGCCGCTTCAACACTGCCGCTCTGTCTATCTTCTTTTTTTCTCAATCAGGTACAGTGTGTTTACTGCGTACAGGATACATTACTCGAACGCCAGAGGATACCTTTTTGACTCGTGGCCGATTCCTGCTATTCGACCCACAATGACTCTGAGTGCAGTTAGAGAGCTTGAGAAGCTTGTATCCTTCAATACTGTGAATGATGGCAAAGACAAGAAAGCGTCCTCCGAATGCCCGAGGTACATAGGGTCCAAACTCGAGGAGTTTGGCTTCATCAGCGAATTGATTGAATCCAATGGATTCTATACATCTTTTGCGCGACGGGGTCAGGGCAAGTCCAAGATACTGTTCCTTGCGCACCATGATGTTGTCCCTGTCGGAGATGCCTGGGATTCGGATCCGTTCAAACTGAAAGTTGCAGGGGACAGAGCATACGGTCGTGGAACCTGTGATGATAAAGGCAACATTGTTTCGATGTTGCTCTTGGCTGAGAAGCTAGCAAAATCTGACCTGCCTTGCAGCGTGATGATGGCAACAACTGGCGATGAAGAGATAGGCGGTCGCAATGGAGCCCTCTTCCTTCGGAACTATCTGATCAAGCAAGGACTGTTTCCTGACTACATAGTTATCGCGGATGGCATTCATCAGCAGGTCATCTACCGTCGCAGGAATACAGTACCAACGCACATCAAAGTGAAGAGAAGAGCTTCAGATACTCGTGGCAAGAAAGAAACGATACGTTTTACGACCGAAGTATTCGGTTCAGACACTCGTCATTCTGCGTACCTTCGACCAGGTGTTGACCGCCATGCTATGCTTGCAGCTTCGAAGTATCTTGATTTGCATCCTGACACAGTAGTATCGGATATCCGAGGCGCATTTCTGAAGTCGAACGTTGTCCCGAACTGGGTAGAGATGGACCTTGTCCATTCTGATGAATCTGGAGAGAAAACCCAATATGATGCGGCTCTAACTGATCTGCTGAGGTCCCTGTTGACTATCTCCCAAGTTCCGTTTCCGACGATGCCATCCGATAAAGGCACAATCATCAATCCTAACCTCCTTTCCCTTGACCGAGACCTATGGACTCTCTACTGTGACATCAGGGCTATGACGAATGATGGTAAGGCAGTACAACAGGCTCTCGAAACTGCTCTTGCTGGCAAGGTTGAGCTGTTTTCACTTCAATCGAAAGCGGGCGCCGGATATATAGACTCGAATCCCGATTCCCCATTGATTCGAACTGTGGTGTGGGCGCTGCAGAAGGAAGGAATTCCTCCTCGATTGGTTGAAGGGTCAGGCGCTTCTGATTCACGCTACTTCGCGGGCCAGGGGGCAGACCTCTTTGACTTCGGACCCGAAGGTGACAACCTACATGGCCCTAATGAGTGGGTATCTCTAGCATCTCTTGAGCAAAACGCAGCGTTCTTCCACACGTTGCTTGAGGTTCTGAGTAGGGACAAGAGTCCCGTGTGACCAATCACTTCGAATTCATGCCGACCTTGATTGTCAGGTCGTCTATCTCCCACTCTTTGGTGTAGCTGTATGTGGACCACTTAGGCTTTGATTTGGGACCTACTAGCTCTAGGGAGTCAGCCCGGATTTCCGTAGTCAAGTAGTCCTTATGCATTTCTGTCAGTTCTACTGACTCGGATTCGGAGAATCGGATTAGCACATCTATGCTCTGGTCAACGCTCAAGTCTATCTCCTTTCTCATGACCTGTACTCTGCGGGTAACATCCCTCACAAGACCCATGGCCTCAAGCTCACGAGTACGAGTGATATCGACGTAAACTCGACCAACTCTGCTGTCCGCATAACTGAGATGTTCTGGCAATGTTTCCTCAAAGAGCACATCTCCTTGTTCGAGCTTTAGCTTCTGACCGCTGACTTTAACAACTGCTGTTCCGTTTTTCCCAAGATCGTCCCT
>DAOWNS010000112.1 GCA_030642465.1 Candidatus Thorarchaeota archaeon
CCTCGGGGACGTCGTAAGCACGATTACTAAGAAATTAGTAGATGCAATAGGAGGCCTGGATAAGCGCCTGTATGATCTTGAAACAAGGCTTGACGGAATTGATTCGAAGGTCAGCCAAATCGCCAGTCGCGGAGTTGCGCCCCCCTCAGCTGCAGCTTCTGCTGGCGCTGCTATAGATAGTGCCCCGATAGCCGAAGCACCCTCAGCACGACCCCCACCAACTGGAGGTGGAGGCGGGCTCATGGGAGAATTGAAGACCCTTCTTGCTGCTCGAAGAAGAAAAGCTGACGCTTCCAACGAGTAGAGGAATGACTGCCAAAGGCTAGATCAAACTTCGGACGTTATTGGTTGGATAGAATGGGCCTGCATGTCGTAAAGGTGATAGACCAAAGGCCTCGGCTCGGTCACATGCAGCTTGCACTCCACGAAGACGAGTGCGTGCGTCGTATAGATTGGGATAGAAGCCTTTCGCTTTGGACATCTGAGATTTATGCTGCTTGAGAGCTTGTGCTGCGGTATCGTAGCAATCAGAAATATCGACCATGATGTTTGGACGCGAAAGAAGGGAATTGATCTCCATGGTGTATATGCGGTCAACCCTGTGAGCATCATCAAATAGTGTAACGTGGGACGCCCATTCCACGGCCTCCATTACGATTTGCGCACAGAGACTATGATTACGGTTGTAGTCCTCAACAGAATGAGTGATTATGATCTTGGGACGGGTCCTGAGGATTGTCTGGGCAATTTCATGCGAGAGTGACCAATCGATATCAAAGTCATTATGCATACTGGTGTATACCTCTGCCACACCAAGCGTTTTGCAGGCTTTATTCAGTTCAGCATTGCGCTCATCATTCCCAGTGAGACATAGAACACTCACAGGAACCCCGAGCTCCACATGTCTTCTGATTGTGCCGCCGGCTCCAAGACACTCATCATCAGGATGAGCAACTACAACGAGCATGGAGGCCTCATCCGCATCACTCATATCCTCGTGTTCAGGTTGGTGTCTAATCAAGCTTTGGCCCACTGGTCAGTCTTTGACCGCTCAAACCACGAAACCCACGGGCTTGAAACAACCCTGCTGAAAAGGTGACCCGCTTGAACATTGGTGTGAATCTATATCCCTCGATGGGAGGGTCCGGATATCTGGCAACCCGCCTTGGACAACATTTGACACATCGAGGGCATGTGATGCACTTCATCACCTACGAGCGCCCGTTCTCGTTGATGTGGGAGCAAACGCGAGGGGTTCACGTGGACCTTGTCGACCGCTTTGACTACCCGTTATTCAAGGATGTGGGACCACCATATACGATGGCATTGACATCAAAGATAGTCAAGGTGGCTAGGGATTCTAAGCTTGATCTTATTCACTCACACTACGCAATACCACACGCGATGTCAGCTTACATGGCCCGGGAGATATGTAGTATCCCATATGTGGTTACTCTGCACGGTTCAGATGTGCACTCACTCGGTCAGGACCCTGCCTATAGGCCAGTTGTCGAACATGTCGTTCAACACGCCGATGCCGTAACAACAGTATCCGAGTTCCTCAAGAAGAAGATAGTCGAGGAGTTGGGAGTCACACGGGAAGTACATGTTATACCGAACTTCATTGATGTAAAGAAATTCGCACCAAGTTGTGATTTCAAACTGGTAGTTGAGAGTGGATGCGTTTCCGTAAGGAGTACAGAAGAAGCCCAAGAGATTAATCCCGGAGAGATAGTCCTGCTTCATGCATCAAACTTCCGCAAGGTGAAACGGGTCGTTGAGCTAATTGACATCATGCGGATAGTTGTGGACCATCATCCGAATACCCGTCTTCTGATTGCCGGCGATGGCCCAACAAGAATAGAGGTTGAGAGACGAATAGATGCACTTGACCTCTGCAACAATGTTCATCTTCTGGGGATTAAGAGCAATATGCTGGAGATTATGTGCTCCGCGGATGTATTCCTTCTCAACTCGATGCTCGAAGGCATGCCACTTGTTCTGCTAGAGTCTATGTCATGCGGTCTGCCAGTAGTTACTACTCCCGCAGGAGGTATTCCGGAACTTGTTCGACCAGGCAAGGATGGGATTGTGACCAAAGGATTCGAACCCGAGGAGTTTGCAGATGCAGTCATCGAGCTCTTGGATAAGGAGAAAATGAGGGAGCAGATGTCTGCTGCCGGCAGAAAACGCGTGGAAGAACGCTTTGCAGCCAAGGCAATCGTTCCCAAGTACGAGAAAGTCTTTGAGGAAGTCATTAGCACACAATAGGGTAGGAGAGAACCTTGAAACCTAGCGTGACGAGTGTCTATCAAGAATTCATTTGGGGAGGCTCACAACGAAATCTTGCAGCTGATCTTTATGGTTCTCCAATCGTCACGATGGGAGAGGTCGTGCTAGAGTTTCCGAAGATACTTGCTGAATACAAGGATAGACTCTGGCATACGGATGAGCGTATGAAACTGCTCCGAAGGACATTGATCAAGGCTAATCGCGGGCTTGCATGTTTAACCCCCCGTATAGAGAAGAACATCGAACAATTAGGTAATGGAGCTGTCGAAGCGGCTCACCAGAGTGTAGTGATGGGAGGCCCCGCATACATTCTCAACAAGGCAATTACTGCAGAACGAATCAGCAGCTTTGGCGTTCAGCAAGGGCACGATGTCGTCCCGGTTTTCTTCGTTGCAGACTATGACATCGTTCAATCGGAACTAATCAACATCAGAACTCCGAACATGGGGCACGACGGCAACCTCCTGAGCATTCCTGTACCAAAAAGGTATGAGCACTCGCCTGTTAGTGTTCTCCCTCTGCCTGAGATTGGATGGTACAATGCGATTGAGGAGAGTCTTCGGTTTAGCTATAGACCGTTTTTCAAGCCCCTCGACAAACCTGTGCGAACACTCTTTGAAGAAAGGCTTGAACAAGCACTGGCAATTACGCGTTGGGGATTCATCAATTCCAAAACCCTTGGTGATTGGGCTCAGAAAATCATTGGTCGACTTCTGAATATCGAAGGGAACTTGGGTATCCCGATTATACCCGCATCAAATGAGGTACTCCGTGATCTAATGGTTACGGGAATGGAATTCCTCTTGTCCAAGAAGCAAAGAGATGGCTTCCTTAAGGCTCACGAGAGAGCTACAGACCTCATTGTGAAGAGCGGATTCAGGCCGGGTGCCGGTTCCAGAAAGCCCGATTATGTGCCATTCTACTACGAGTGCCCTGAAAAAGAATGCAATAGGAGTAGAACAGAGCTATTCTACAAGGAGAAGGGCACAAAAGCAGTATTGACCGGCAAATGTCCATCCTGCGGTCAGAATGTCGATATAGAAACACCAGCCAATGATCCATCTCTTGGTGATGTGGGACGCCACTTATCACCTAGAGTTGATTCCAGACAATTGATTGTCGACACAGTCTTGCCCATCGTCGCTCATGTGGGAGGAGGCGGTGAAACCGCCTATTATGCACAAGTCATCCCCATTGCGAAAGCATTGCCTGCACCGTTCCCCGCATTCCTGAAGTATCCACGAGTCTACTTCAATACGCCTTGGAACGAGGGTCTTGCAGGAATATTGAAAGAAAAAGGTCTATCGACCCTTCACAAACCAGACATGTATCAACTGATGGGGAAAGCTAATCGCTTCAGAAAGAAAGCCAAGCATGACGAAATGAACGAGAGTATCCAATCTCTTCTGAGTGTGATTTTGGAGAGCCATAAGGAGTTGAATGTATCACTCGAAAACATGAAAGGACAGCGCAAAGCAACCACCGGAGATGAACTGAAACAGCTCTTGACGGACATTCTAGATGTCGAGCGATATCTGAGCTGGGCGTTTGGCCAGTATGCTGAAAATAAGCTTGGTCAGGAGGCGTCTTGGTCTTGGATTGAATGGATGCTAAATTCAGGTGCTCATGATTTATTCGGACCCTATCGTCGCGCATATGTGCCAAACATGAAGAACGGTGCGACTCTCTTCGTCAACTTCTCCGTGTAGGCGACTTACTGGAGCTCTTTTGTCAGAAGCTTGCCCAGCTTGGATATGCCCTCTGAAATAACCTCAGGCGTTACATAGGAGAAGCCTAGACGCATTGTGTTGGGCTCTGGCTTACTAGGAACAAGATCATTGCCGTTGTCGCCAATTGCGTAGCCAGTGATTGGATAGAATGGCGTTCCAGGAACGTAGAGCAGGTCGTTGGGGATTGCTGTCTTTTCCATGAATTTGCCGCTGTCAAAACTCTTGTTCTCACTCTGCCACCAGATAAAGAACCCACCAGTTGGATCAGTTCGCTCTCCAGCAGGAAATGATTCGTCGATAGCAGCGGCCATAGCCTCGTATCGTTTCTGGTACTTAGGAATACCCACGCGCATGGCCTCATCGATGTACTTTACGTAGTACTCGTTTAATATACGCTGAATCATAGTAGACGTGCAGAGGTCTAGGTAGCCCTTGTCCTTCAAAACCTCTTCTCGAACGTTTGGTGGCAAGATAGAATATCCCACTCTTAGCACTGCGGCTTCCTTGCTTGTAGTGCCTAGATACGCAACACGCGAGTTATCCTTGTCGAGGACCTTTATGGGTTTGGGCGTCTTCTTGAATTGAATCTCAGCGTAGGCTGAATCCTCAAGCAACAGAATGTTGTGATTCTCGCAGATATCAAAGAGTTCCTGACGCCTTTTCTGAGGTAGAGTAGTACCTTTCGGATTATCTGAATCGGGGACCACATAGAGAATGTCAGGAGTCTTGCCGAACTTGATTTCAGATAGCTGAACCGCTTTCGATACGTATTCGGGAATAATTCCATCAAGGTCAGTAGGAACCGTAATGACCCGTGCACCAAGTTTTACAGCGGGCACCAGAAAACCCAGATATGCTGGGGAAGGTGTGATAATGACATCACCAGGATTGATCATAGTATCAAGAATGGCGTAGAGCGCTTGCTGTGACCCGCTTGTTATGGATACACACTCCCACTGTGATTCACAGTCTATAGGGATTCCTCTAACATCGTGGAGCCGTTTCGCCAAGGTCTTCAAGAACCAAGGCTGTCCGCCAGTTGGCCCATAGTTTAGGTCATCCAAGGCCATCTTGGGGTCCTTAACATACTGCTCACTCAGGTCAGCTAGTATCTTTGCGAAAATATCAGTTGGAATGATTCCTGGTTTCCCACCTGCAAAGTAGTACTTTACATCATACTTCAGCAGTGCTCTAATCTGGGACTCCGCAATGAAAGAAGTCCAAGTTGCGAATTGATATCCACTCTTGTTGTCGGCCATCGAAATAATCTCCATATCTGGTGATGGTCCCGTACATCCAATCCCTGTAATTGCGCAGCGTGTACAGAGTTGTACATCACCACTACAAATAGAGGTTACCCAGCCTTTATTTATTTCGAGCTTGCTGCAATCTCTGGTGACCGCTTAGGGGCCATAGTGTACAACAGTGTACCTCAATATGAGGCTCTCGAGGAAGGCGTTCGATGTTTGCGGCGAGAGAGCATTGTTCTATCGGGTTTCTGCTGCGATGCTTGCAGCGATTGCAGTCGGATCATCAGACTCCACAATCGACCTCGCGACAACGACGTAGGATGCCCCGGCCTCGATTGCTTCCCGTGCGCCGCCACCCTGCGCGCCAATACCTGGACTTATGATTGGAATGGTAGAGCCAAGCACACTCCTAACCTCAGCTATCTTTTCAGGATATGTTGCGCCCACAATAACGCCATCGGCTTGCCATTTTTTGGCGCGCTGTGCAAAAGCCATGTATAGCGGCTCGCGCGCCTTCTTTTTCCGCTCGGTGGTCACGTACAGCCCGTAGCCCTCATCAGCTGCAGGATGCGACATGTAGCAGAGCGTTATGACACCTCTATCTTGGCTCCTGGCCATCTCGAAAACTGAGTCAAGCCCGCCCTCCCAGCCGACAAGTGGATTCACTATCACTGCATCGAACCCGGCCTCAAAGTAGTAGCGAGCAATCCACGAGTTCGTGTTGCCAATATCGTTTATCTTGCAGTCCATTATGGCAGTTAAGCCCTGGTCATGAATGGCGTCAATAATCTTCGGAATTCCATCGAACACGCCTAGAGGAAGGACCAATTGTCGATTGAACTTGAAGGCAACTGCATGCTCCGCAGTCAGTGATACGATTCGCAACGCCTCTTTCTCAAGGCGACCCTTATCGGCCTTGCGCTTGATTGCCATATCTGCTGTCAGGTCAAGTCCAACTATCAACCGACTCTTCCGAAGATA
>DAOWNS010000205.1 GCA_030642465.1 Candidatus Thorarchaeota archaeon
CTGACTCCTGACTCCCTCCAATCTCAAGGTCGATTATTTCGTTTCTACTACTTTGTTTAGAGCTACAACGAAGTCATCTACAGAAATCCCGTGGGCTGCAGCACCCTGCTCGAGGGTTTCATACCTGGCTACGGCACAGCCATAGCAGTGTAGGCCCCACTCCATAAAGGTACCAGCTGTTTCTGGATACTTTGCGACAATCTCGCCAATGCTCATCTCTTTTGTAACAGTGTCACTCATTGTTCTAACCTCTTGAGGTTAACTATATTGAATCGTGGCGACTTCTTCTCTTTTATAGCTTTAGGTAAGTGCGCCTTGGCCAAAGATGTAGAGGTTGCCTACGCTCCCTTGCACGTAGGAGTCAGGAAATGCCCGTGCCATAGCATGCTGTGCCTTCCAGCCCGTGCAGTGTGTGGGCACAAGCATCGATAGGTCAAATGGTTTCAGGTCGTTAATGGTTGGAAGAATTTTCGGCTCATTCTTCTTGCCTATGAGGTGGAGACCTCCAACCACACCATACACTCGGGTTTCCCCAGTCAGACGGACTGCTTCCTTGAGTATGTTGATGAGACCTGCATGACTGCAACCGGACATCACGACCAGTCCCTTCTCTCTCACATTGGCGATTAGGCACCGATCATCTAGGATTGCCTCATCGTCCTGCCACTTACCATCAATTAATGCTCTATGCCCAGGCATGCCTTTCTCATATTCAGTAATCCTCGGTATCTCACCGCTCAGCAGTAGAGTGTTCTCAGCAATTCCGACTGGATCCGTTCCCAGTATTGGTCGACCTCCAGCGCTCTTGATATCATCTATCGATGGAATCGGATCGAAATCCCTGAACTGCTCTCCCTGTGGTGTTGACCAAACGACCCTTCTAGGGTAGAACATCCGCGGGTGGACATAGACAGGTAGGCCCTTCCTTTCTGTATCTGAAATGGCTTGGATCAGACCGCCCATGTGATCCCAGTGTCCGTGAGATAGGACCACCCCTTCTGTTTCTCTCAAATTCAGATTCATTGATGTTAAGTTGTGCGAAAGGAGTTCTCCTGAAGCACCTGTATCATACAGGATTTCGTGCTTAACATCGTCAATGTAGGTTCTGACTAGCAGACTCAACCCGTGACCAGCCTCGACCATGTGCGATAGGTCAGATTCGCTTGCCCACTGACGGGGGTTCATCACATCATTGCGGGAATCGCTTGAGGAGAAGTCGATTGTATTGTCCACTAGCACAATGACCTCAAGGCGGTCCACTGGTTGAAGCCCGATCAACTGAAAGTCTCCAGCGAAGGAATCACAGAACCATATTGTCCAGGCCCATTTCCTTCAGCACATCTGGGTAAACCTTGTAGAGTGGTTTAATTTTGGAAAGGAGGCCCAGAGCCTTGGCAACAGAGCCCTGCATTCTTATCTCACCTTTCGCCATGGCAATGGTTGCATTCAGCTTACCTTGCCAGAATTTGTTGGTCGTTTCAGAGTTGCTCCATACAGCTATCTCCGGCTCAACGTCTGAGTCAAAGGACATTGTGCCAATCTCGCCTTCGGGACCAGGGTCTCTGAAATTCATAGTCACATGAAGTTCTGGCTGTTCTATGTCAAACCTGACAACAACCTGCGATTTGGCGAGTTTTCCCATAACCTTTTCATCTTGCTTTGCAAGAACCCAAAATTTGTTGAATATTTCTTGAAGTTGTTCGCTACTTTCATAGAATGGCATTGTATAGCACTCCGTTAGCTGCTGGAACCTGTGTTTGGGTGAGATAGAAGTCTTTTGGCTCATCTAACTAGCCAAGAGATACCGCTCCATTTCCCAGCCTGTGATGTGACTTGTTCCTGGATCACCTGTGGCATCTAGGTACTCTGACCATTCCTTGGATCGCACGTCCACAATTGTATCTACCACACGGTCTCCTAGGGCACGCCTTAGCGTAGAGTCCCTATTCAGTTCACCTATTGCATGAATGAGGGTCGCTGGTAGACTTGCCACGTCGGCATCAGATTCAAAGAGGTTCTCGTCGGTAGGACTCGGTGGCTCTAGGGACCTCCTGACGCCATCTAATCCAGCGGCCAGGATAGCTGCTATGGCTAGGTGAGGATTGCAGGATGGGTCAGGGCATCGGAATTCGATTCGGGCTTTCATGCTGGAACCATTGAACTGTGGTACTCTAATCATGGTGCTTCTGTTTCGTGGACCCCAAGCGATTCGTGTTGGTGCCTCGAAGCCGGGAGTCAGTCTCTTGTATGAGTTGATTGTGGGTGCAACGATTGCCGCAAGAGCTCCTGCGTGAATGAGCAGACCTGCGACGTAGTGTCCTGCCATGTCTGAGAGTGCGCCCGCTTCTTCTGTTGCGAAGAGGTTCATGTCGACGTCCGTATCCCAGAGGCTCTGGTGTAGGTGCATGCCACTTCCATTGCACCCTACGAAGGGTTTTGGCATGAATGTGGCAATCATTCCCTCCTGATGGGCGAGCTCAGCGATGGCCAATTTGGACAGCATCACAGAGTCCGGAATCTGCACAGCGGGTCCGTGCCTCAAACAAATCTCATGCTGCCCTTCAGCCGCCTCATGATGATGCGCCGTCGTGGCAATGCCCATCCTTCTCAATGTTCTTACAATTCGTCTTCTGAAATCAAGTCCACCATCAGATGGAAGAACATCAAAGTAGCCGCCTCGATCTGTGGGTGAAATTCCACTGGCCGCCTCTCTTGAAACCAGGAAAAACTCCAATTCGCTCCCCACCTCCAAATGGAATCCTTCATCTGACGCTTCACTCAGCACTCTTCGTAGAATAAGTCTTGGATCAGAAGGGTGCGGCTCACCTGAGACCTCGTGAACCGCACATAGCAGGACAGCCACGCTGGGATCCCAGGGCTGCACTAGTGGGAGAGAAGAGGTTGGCTTGAGCAGCAAGTCACTTGAGTTTACGAAAGCGTATCCAGGAACTGAGGAACCATCGAAATAGTAACCATTGCTAGCCACTTCCTGAAAGCTATCGTAATCTATCTCAATGCTCTTCGTTGCGCCTAGACTCGTAGTGAATACAAGTCGTAGGAACTCAGGTCCCTGATGTGTGTCGTACATGGCATGCTTGCTCCGGGAAAGTTGTTGCGTATCGATTGGTAGTTGAAACAGAGGCGCACCAATCCCTTGGTAACAGCCCTTTCAGGGCGTTGGCGCACTGGGCGTCGCTCACTTTCCTATTTGTGTGAGATTAGTGCTTTCTCTGTTTCATAATTGGTAGCGTTTCAGGTGTGTATAAAAATTTCCTGCGAAAAACAGAACATTTTTCAGTTTCATTCTACGCATGCGTCATATGACCGGAAATCTTCCGAAAGGGCTTGATAAGACAGACATGAAAATACTGGAGCTGCTCCAAGTGAATTGCAAGATGAGCATCGCCAAGATTGCCAAGGAGGTCGGCAAGGGCATCTCTGCTGTTCATAGCAGGATCAAAGCCCTAGAGAGTGCGAAAGTGATTACGCAATATACTGCAGTACTCGACCCGGCCAAGATGGGACGCTCTGTTCTTGCCATCATCCTCATAACAATAAGATACCGCATCCCGGGCAAAGAAGAAGTTCTTTCCCAGAGAGAGTTCTGTCGAGAAATTGCGCATCACCCTTTGGTTCAAGATGTGCATGTATTGAGCGGTGAGTTCGATGTACTACTCAAAGTACGAGCACGATCTATCGATGAGATGAATGGATTCATTGTTGACTTCTTGAGAGGAATACCTGCAGTCGACAAGACTCTTACGATGTTCACAATGGATTCCTATTTGGAAACGCTCGAACTCAGAGACCTTCCAAGATGGGCCACTTAAGATAGAAGAAGCCTCAGATTTATTAGTAGGTAGAATTCTACCTAGTAGAAAACAGGCTGCTTGCTAATGAATACTCGAATGAGATTGTTTCTCCCCACATCAGGAAAGGTTACTCCTATGCATACCGTGATCATGGTTCAACTACTTGAAGAACCTAAGTATGGATACGAAATCTTACGAAATCTGAGGGATGACTTTGAAGGTGTTTGGACACCAAAAACTGGTGCTGTTTATCCCGCCCTTAATGCCTTAGTAA
>DAOWNS010000337.1 GCA_030642465.1 Candidatus Thorarchaeota archaeon
AATTTTGGAACTGGAGGTGTCTTACACGAGAATGCTCCGTATGATGAGCTTAGAGCTTGGTATACACCTGCATCAATCATATGGTTATGGTCCCCGTCAAGTTTCTTGCATGACACATTCATAAAGCAAGTAACTACTGCGTTATATTCATAATAAATAGCATATAATTTTATTGTAGTAACATACACGTTGCCTCTATTCAATGATACACGCCCAAGATGTCCTCTGGAATCTCCGCGGACTCCCTTTCCCCAGACGACAACTCTGAGAAATCAAAACCATGACTACGAATTGGCCGAATGGTCCATGCACGCCCACTTCGCAGCTGTGTACTACCCTCAGGTTTAAGTCGCAATCATAATATTCTGCACTTGGCCTCCTACAGGGCTGGTGGTCTGGCTCCGTGGGCTTCAAACCCATGATCGCGCAAGCGATAAGAGTTCGATTCTCTTAGGAGGCCGCCATGCGATTTTTCACCAATCCCTTTCTTCTCATAGTAGAGATTGCAGCTCCTGCAGAAGAATATGTTTCGCCATTTTGAGGCTAATCCTATCGTTGGCTGCCCGTTTGAGAGCTCTTTGTCGGATGATGGACACTTCTTGGTTTCCACGCAACTCGGGGTGATTCTGAAGGAACCCGGATACCGTGTTTCTAGTGGCTTGGTCGAGCTTGTCGAATTCACTGTCACTTACTGGAGTTAGCTTGGATTGTCTGATGACTTCGAGTGTGTGAAGGGTGTTCACGATTTCGTCGACGGTGGAATCAAGATCCCCAGTAGACATATCCACTTCAGCAAGGGGGCAATCCCATAGGTATCGAGCCCCTGGTCTATCGAATCTCTCACTGATTCTTTGAATGACATATTCCGGAATCCTTGTGCCGGGTCTCTCTCTGTTCCACTTGAGTGCCTTCTCGATGGGCGTTGTCACATGGATTATCCCAAATGCACACCTCGTGTGTATAGCGATCTCTAGAAGCTCATGCCGCATGCTATTGTAGTAGTTCGTGTCATCGTGAATCACGCTCTTTCCTTTGCCAACGAGCGTTTCCACCCTTGCTAATGCAACCTGACGCACCTTACCCTCCTTCTCCGGTACGAACTCTGAGTAGTAGGCATCATCTCGCCATTCATCAGTTCGGACAACCTCAACTATAGGTCCTTCCGATTGAACTGCCACTCTAATGGCATCTGCCAGAGATGATTTCCCAGATGCTGGGAGCCCACAGAGGGCCAGTAGGAACTGGTTCATTGACAATCTATTAAGTCAAGAAATCGCTCTCAAATGAACTTAGCGAAATGCAAAGAAATGAAGAGTGATTGGGGAATTTCCCAACCACTATGGTTTGATTGTGATTTGGAGGTTTATGGCGAGGTCCTTGTAGCGGTTTCTAACAGTGACTTCTGTCACGTTGGATGCCTCTGCAATCTCGCGCTGCGTGCGTCTGTCATTCTCGATAATACCAGCAATGTATAACGCTGCAGCCGCCAAACCACCCGGATCCTTGCCTGCGGTGAGCCCTCGAACTCTCGCCTTGTTGATTATTCCTATTGCAGTCTGGACTGTTTTGCCTTCCAATGCTAGGTCTGAGGATATCCTAGGCATCAGGTCGTTTGCAGATGCAAGGGGAACCTTCAACTTGACGTTGCGTAGAATAAGCCTAACGCACTGACCAAGCTCCTTTCTGTTGATTCTCGCTTCAGTCACTATCTCATCCAACTGGCGCGGTATCTTGTGAATTCTGCATGAGAGATAGATTGATGCCGCAACCATTCCCTCAATGCTCCTACCTCTAACCAACCGTGTCTTCAGGGCTTTCCTGTAGACGAGAGCCGCTGTTTCTTTGGTTTCGTGAGGGACCCCCAGCTGAGAGGTAAGGCGATCCATCTCACTCATTGCGATGCTGAGATTCCTGTGCTGAGAGCTGTGTACCATGGTTCGGATTTGCCATTTACGCATTCGATAGATTGCTGCACGCTGGCTAGCTGCAATGGAGCGTCCGCTAGCATCTCTATCACTCCAACCAATAGTCGTGGCAAGACCCTTGTCTGCCATCGTTAGTGTCATTGGCGAACCTGTTCTGGCTCGAGCATTTTTCTCTTCGGCAGTGAATGCTCTCCATTCGGGGCCAGTGTCTACGTGTCTATCACTGACCACACACCCACACGACGTGCAGGTTTTTTCACCCCGGCTGCTGTCTTGGTAAAACTCGTTGCCACCACAGATGGTGCAAACTCTCATACCT
>DAOWNS010000348.1 GCA_030642465.1 Candidatus Thorarchaeota archaeon
AAGTCGCCTTCGACCGGTTTGCGACTGACCTAGGCATAGAGCTCATGCTACGAGGTCATGAGGTTTTTGAGGAAGGTTTCAGGAGCTTCTTTGGAGGAAGGCTATTCAGCGTATTCACTGGAACAGCAGGAGGGACAGTGAAACCGAAGATAGTACGTCTAAAGGATGGCTTCAAGGTCAAACCTGTTCCGATATGAGGGCTTTGAAGGATAGACAGCAATCAGTGCGAAGGCTCACATTGAGGAAACTTCTTAACGTCTTCAAATCGCAAACATATTCGTGGGTGTTTTATAGGCTGAGAGTGCCATGAGTCTTCGCCCTAGGATGATACAAAGATGCCAAAGGTTGCCGTCGTCAAAACCTCTCCAAAAACAGTCTATGATGACATTGCGCGGCTCATGGATTTGGCGGATTATGACAAATTCGTATCAAAGGACGTCATGACAACAATCAAGCTAAATCTCTCATGGAGCAAGTTCTATCCAGCATGTTCAACGAATCCCTACATCTTTGATGGTTTGTTAAGAAAACTCATCGCAGATGGCTTTGATAATCACAACATTCAGGCTGTTGAGAATGAAACAGTCGTGACCAACATCTACGCGGGAACTAAGGGGAACAACTGGTATCCGGTCATGAAGAAGCACAGGATCAAATTCCTGCCGCTGATCAATGCAACGTACGTTGATGTTAAGCTTTCAAGGAAGACACTTGCTCTCGAAGACATCTTTGGTGAGGTGATTGCTCCCAAGGAAATCTTCGGCACGAATATCATTCACTTGCCTACGATAAAGACACACGGCCACACTCAGATGACTGGCGCGCTAAAAGACTCATTTGGCCTTTATCTAACAAAGAACCGACATCTAGCTCATTTGAAGATACATGAGGTTCTAGTTGACCTTCTACTCCTGCAGAAGACGATTTCACATTCCGAGTTCGTCATTACTGATGGCAGTGTTGTCGGCGATGGACCCGGTCCACGCACCATGGTTCCCAAGATCGGCAACGTCCTCATAGCAACCAGCGACATGGTTGCAGCTGACACAGTGCAAACCCGCTTGATGGGCATTGATCAAAGATTAGTTCTCAAACTTCAGATGGCCAAAGAGCTTGGCCTTGGAGAATCAAACCCAGAGAAGATTGAACTTACAGGCGACTTTGAATCATGGGATGATCTCCCGAACTTTCACCTTAGTCCTGGTAAGAGTCCTGTCATAACTTGGAATCGCGGGTTCCTGAAATTTCCAGGGATGGAAACATTTCTGTTCAAGTCCCCATTGATGTGGCTGCCAACTCAGCTATCGGGTTTATATCACGACGCGTTCTGGCTGCCATTGAAAGGCAAGAAGTGGGTCCGCTGGTTCCTTGAGGAAACGGAGTGGGGTGAACTCTGGAAGTCCTACTCAACAGAATAGGAGAAGATTGGAATGGCAGTAAAAGATTACATCCGGCTTATGCGACCTCATCAGTGGTACAAGAATCTCCTAGTATTCTTAGCGATAGTCTTCGTAGAGATACCATCTGAGTGGCCATGGGAAACCTTGCCTGCGGCCTACAACATTTGGAATTACCCGCCGCTGATTGTGGGTTTTCTGGTGTTCTGTGCTGTTTCCAGTGCAGGGTACATATTGAACGACATTACAGATCTAGAGCAGGATGCGGTACACCCAGAAAAGAAAGAACGACCATTGCCCTCTGGTCGTGCATCGAGCAGGTCCGCCAAGGGACTAGCTGTTATCCTTTTGGCGATTGGTTTTTCAGTTGCATATCTGGAGAATGGATTCTTCTTCATCATCGTCGTAATGTACTTCGTCAACTCTCAGCTCTACAATTACTTCTTGAGAAAGTGGGCCATTGTTGACGTTGTCGATATCGCCTTTGGCTTCATCTTAAGAGCTATTGCTGGAACCGCCATCCTAATGGTGCCTTTTACGTCATGGCTAGTGATCGGAGTATTCTTCTTTGCTCTTATCCTAGCATTTGGTAAGCGCAAGAACGAGCTTCAATACCTTGGAGAGGATGCTTCGAAGCACAAGCCTGTTTTTAGTCAATACACCGAAGCGATGCTTGACCAAGGCATAACAATGTCAGCCAC
>DAOWNS010000326.1 GCA_030642465.1 Candidatus Thorarchaeota archaeon
AATATCAAGTTGATATAGCGTTCAGATTCTGATGGGTCGAACATGATCGGAAATAGACGTGCTTACCGTTCACTGCAAGTTGCACTAAGTTGGACACCGAAGTCTAGTACGTCCAATAAACTGTACTGGACCACTCCGTAAGGAACCTTCGCAGGTGTGTCAAATTCCTCAGAGATTAGTGTCGTATTGGCCCATATAAAGCACACAAAGGAATTGTCCAGATATGTCCAACTTTGCAGCAGCTGTTTGCAACCCTTTGTCGCAGAAGATGGCTATTTCATCCTAAAGAGCGACGAATTCCGCGCTACTAGCATCCCAACCCAATCGCTTTGCCTTCTGAAAAGCCTCACTTGACTCCTTGTATTGACCCAGAAGCCATAGTAGCAAACGAAGCTTGTTCCATAGGTGGAAGTTGTCGGGGTCAGCCTCAAGCTCTGCGCGGATTCCAGATTCGAATCGCTTGTACTTGTCAAGTTCGCTCTTGCGGGAAGCTACAGCCTGCTCCAAGAGACCGTAGATGTAGTCAGCGGGCCTATCTAGGACATAAGTGAGGAACTCAGTCGGTCGCCCGCGAAGAGCAGCATTGATTGCGGCCGCAGGAGTATCCTTGGTCCTCCAGAATTCACCGATCACCAGCTGCCGTTCATATCCGTTCTGCATGAAATCAAGAAGCTCTGCCAAATGGCTTGTGACTGGGTGATCATCTCCTAGATCGCGCTCACACAGATTCCACTCGTTGTAAATGCATTGGGAACCAATGAAGTCCGTCACGCTTGGTGTTGCCCCGATCTTCTTCAGATCGCTCATCAGGCTTTTCACTGTGTATTTCTTGCGCCGTGCCGGGAGCTGGATTGAGATTTTGCCCGCCATTTTCCTTTGCCCACTGTCCCACCAATAGGTTTGCTTTCATAAAAGTCATCTGAGGATTGACCTATACACAGTATAACAGCGTACTATGAGTCTAGAATGGAAGACCCCACAGCATCCATCCCGGCAGGCCAGCAAAAAACCTGACATAGATAGTCAAGCTCAGCATCAAGAGAGAAGATAGTACTACTGCCCAGTCTCGCTTCCTGAAACGCAGCATCTCCATATAGGTCCGGTTCTCATTAGCACCAAAGCCCCTTGACTCCATGCTTTCGGCAATTGACAGAGCGCGCCTGATTGACACGATTATTAGTGGTACAATAATGGGGATAATGTTTCTAATGCGTTTGATAAGATTCCCCTTATCAAGCTCAACTCCCCGAGCCCTCTGTGCATCCATGATAGCATAGGCTTCCTGGCCCAGAGTTGGCACGTATCTCATTGCCATACTCATTGCGAATGCAAACTCGAACTTTACACGCATCTGTATCAATGCCTGTGACAGCTGGTCAGGTTGGACCGTGAGGAAGAACAACGAGAATGAAGTCATCAAAGCCACCAATCGGATTGCCAACGAGAGGGAATAGGAAAATGGGTGCTCCATGGGTGAAAGCAGCGTGTTGAACACTAGCACGAATACAAGAAGAGTACCCAAGCCCTTCATGCTTTTTGCCCATCTGCCTAGGGATTTCGCTGCAGCAATCATCGGAAGAAGGCAAATGAAAATCATAAGGAGAGGGATGATGTCCGTGAACATCATAGACACAGATGCACACACTATAGACAGAACTAGCTTTGATCGGGGATCTAAGCGATGCATAACTGAATCCTGTCTTGTGTACTGGAAAACTTCAAGGAATGACATCTATGCACCCCCAAGTATCCCCATGATGGTTTCCTCTAACTCTGACAATAATGTCAATCGTCGGCCAACTTCTGGGAAAACGTTTCGCAGCGCCCTAGCGGCTAATGTCATCTGCGGGAGTGTGAGCGCACATCTTTCAATGACCTCATCATTGCTCAACACCATGCTTGTAGATCCATCCGCAATAATCTGACCATCAGCCATGGCAACTGTGCGAGGAAAGTTCTCGATGACAAACTCAATGTCGTGTGTCACAACAACAACTGTTCGCCCCCGCTTGTTCATCTCAGCGAGCATTTTAGCCAGCAAACTCTTTTGATGCGCATCCTGTCCGATTGTTGGCTCATCCAGCGCTAGAAAGCGTGGTTCTGTTGATAGGACCGAAGCGAGCGCAACACGTTTCCTCTCACCGCCAGACAAAGTAAAGGGAGACCTCTCTGCAAAACCCTCCAAACCCAGATCTGTCAGAGTCTTCTGACGTTTCTGCTCGGCTTCACTCTCGGTAAAGCCAAGGTTCCTGAGTCCGAACTCCACCTCCTTCTTCACCGAATCTAAAAACAATTGATGATCAGGATTCTGGAAGACCAACCCCACCTCTCTAGCGATTTCTGCCACTGAC
>DAOWNS010000233.1 GCA_030642465.1 Candidatus Thorarchaeota archaeon
GGACAGCTCAATTCAAACAACGAACTTGTTCGAGCCATCTACGCCTTTGTAGGCGAGAAGATTGATGAGGTGCGAAGAGAACTTGTCAGAGCCGAGAGAAACCGGAAGAAAAGCGAAGAGGCAAGAAAGCTGGCAAAGCAGGCCGAAGAGATAGCCCAGGTGATCAATGAAGATTTCGATGCGTTTCGCAAACGGGTAGCTAGAACAAAGGCCAAAGCATCGGGCGGTTTCGACCCTCTCCAACTGCCAGCCAGTGGTGACAACAATGAGGAGAATCTCATTTTCGGGAAAGAGATACCCGCTCAGATTATGTCCCCAACAGGAGGTCTGGGATCATCTGGGGAAACCCACAGCGGTGGTACAGAGCCACGGAGTTTGGAACCCTTAGTCACTCCCGATCCCATGGGAGCGGTAAAAAAAGGTCGTCCGGCTGGGAAAGCAGATAACAAGAGGGTATTACATGGAGGATTTCAAGTCAGGTTTAACTATATAGGGGAAGAGGCGCATAGAGCACAGTATGTACGCGATGAGAGAACAATCTACGTTAATCTAGATCACCCGCAGATTGTAGCGGCTGAAAGCCTTGGAGGCATTGATGATTCGGCTTTTCGACGGCTAACATATGAAGTGGCGTTCTCGGAGTATGCTATTGCGCTTGCCTCAGAACTTGCAGCACAAGACGAATACATTGATCCATCCGACCCGATCGTTGAGATCCGCGAAACACTAAACAGGGTTGCTCGGAAAGGAGCTCGATTATATTCACAATGATGCTTCTCCGCAGGTAAAGCAAGTATGAAGGCAGCTCGATACCCACATCCCGGCCACAGAATTGCCCCATATACTCTGCATGAAATCTTGAATGTGGAGGCACCAAGCGGGATTGTTGGGAATCGAAAATCGCATATAAGGCTATGTGACTTGGATGAGACGGCTTGGGAACGATTTGACTTTCAGGTCTGTAAGAAACTCGGCGAAGAGGTCATGAGCGTTGTGCGCACGCAGATCCCATCCCAGGCAAGAGAGCTACTCAATTTTCATGTACCCACGCCTCCCAATTTTCTCAGGCTCAAGAATCTAGCCCTTGAAACACGAACGTACTTGCTGCTGGAAAAATGGGAGTTCGATGATCATGTTGAGAAGTTGGGTGATGAAACACTTGGTGATTTATTGGACATTCATGGATTTGGCGTCAAGTGCCTCGTTGACTTCTTAGCTTCCCTTGAAACAGCTATTGCAAGGGCCGGTCAAGAACCTATCAGCGAAGTAGAAGGGCCACGGAATGACGGCGAGAACACACGAGTGTTGTCTCATCTAGAAAACCTGAACCACAGCACCCCCTTGCTGGCCAGTATGCTGATTGCTGAAGCTAAGAAACTCCAGCAGATCCCTGGAGCAAGTGAGATCTCTAGGGATGACCCGCGATTGGGGCATCTGTTGTGGGCAATTGACCCGGAGATTGAGACTGTGGGACATCTTACGGATCGCCTAATTTCCGCAGACAACAGCTATTCAAGTTCGAAGTCCATATGCAAGAAAGTCTGGAAGTTGCAAGAGCAGATCGCGGTTTTCTCACAATTGCCCCTGGAGGACGAGCTGACTCATATACTGATCGCGTGTTCAGACCGACGAAGTAACATAACACGAAATGCGAGAATTACTACCCGCCGTCTTGGTTTTGATGGCGAAGGAAAGCACACCTTGGAGTTTGTTCACTCCGAATTTGGAATCACTAGGGAACGTGTTAGGCAGATTAGCGATGAGATCATCGGCAAAGTGCGAGACCGGTGCAATTTCGCACCAGTACTTAGGAAAACCATCGTATTTGTTTCCTTTCACGTACCTGATCGCGCAACCGAGATCGAGAAAGGATTGGCGCTCACAGGCTTGATAGAAGCCGCAGAAATCTTGGGATATGAGGTTCCGTTTACAATTATTGGAAAGAAGAGCACACGTCTTGTTGTTGCGGCCGGCGATAAGAAAGTTGTGAGTTTGCTAACTGGACTTGCAACGAAGGCTATGAGTCATTGTGGAGCGGCAACGATCCAAGATATTTCAGCTCAAGTTGCAGAGAAACATCAACTACACGTTGACTCACGGTTGGCAACCAAGGTTCTGCCATTTTACACCGGTTTTTCCTGGCTTGACGAGAACAGCGGATGGTTCTGGATACGCTCCTCGTCTGCAAATCGTCTACTTGCCTCCATTAAAAAGATTATATCTGTGGCAGGGCGAATCAGGATTCCTGAGTTGCGGGCTGGGTTGTCGAGAAACTATCGAACAGAAGGATTTGCCCCACCGCAGCGTGTTCTTCTGGCTTTGTGCCAGCAACTGTCGTGGTGTCGGGTAGAGAATGATGTGGTCATTGCTGATCCCCCCATCGATTGGAGTGTTACCCTTTCCGGAGAGGAGAAAGTGATTGTGGAGGTGTTGAAGGAACACGGACCAATTATGAAGCGTGCCGCTCTTGAAGAACTGTGTTTGAGAAGAGGCGTGAACAGATCAACATTTTCTGCTTACATTGGCAATTCACTTGTAATCGAGAAACTTGCCAAAGGAATATACGGACTCCTTGGGGCAGAAGTTCAGGCTGGAGAAGTAGCGGCGCTGTCCCCTACTAAGAAACAGCATAAAGTAGTTGTAGATAGTGGATGGACAGAAGGTCATATCTGGATACTTCTCAGGCTCTCGAAGGCAGTCTTGACATCCGGGGTCTTTGGTTGTCCATCAGCTTTGAGGAGATTTCTTAGCGGCGAGTTCTCGTTGCAAACAGCAGATGGAACACGTGTCGGAACCTTGGTTGCGGGTGATACTGGGACTTGGGGACTTGGCCCCTTTTTCAGGCGACGAGGGGGTGAGGTGGGAGGTTACTTGCATCTAACGTTCGATCTAGGAGAACGGACAGCGACCATTGGCACAGAGGATAGTAGCATTCAAGAGTTGTTGCTTCAACAGTGAACCCCAAGAGGGTACGAATACCGCAAACGAGAGAGATATTGCCGGTTTGTGGGATCTAATCTCTGTCGTAAGGGGTATGGCTCTGCTTTGTGTAACTACTTTCCCTAATCAACTCCCGTGCGTATCTCGCTTTCTACATTACTTCCAACTCTCGCATCACTGTCAGTAGAGTTCACTCATTCTTTTGTAGGTCATCAACCGTCGGAGTTTCCTCCAATAAGCGGGACACTTCCGCGGTGAGCCTTCTCAGCATATCC
Source organism: Candidatus Thorarchaeota archaeon (assembly GCA_030642465.1). Lineage (GTDB taxonomy): Archaea > Asgardarchaeota > Thorarchaeia > Thorarchaeales > Thorarchaeaceae > WTCK01. The sequence goes on from DAOWNS010000233.1 coordinate 3,216, forward strand.
AGGGGCGGCCTACATCGTCTCGGAATCCGTGAATCCGCTTAACGGCACTGGTTGTAAAACGGTATTCGCGTCGATAGAATATTCGTAATACTAAGGAGGTGGCCAGTGGAGACAGTAACCATCTCGCCCAAGTTTCAGGTTGTCATCCCAAAGTCCATCCGTGAGCAGCTCAAGCTCATCCCTGGCCAGAAGGTGCACGCCATTGCCTATGGAGACCGCATCGAATTCCTCCCGGTCAGACCGGCCCGCGAACTCCGTGGCATCCTGCGTGGACTCGACACGAGCTTCAAGCGCGATAGGGAAGACCGCGTGTGAATGTCGTCGACTCCTCGGCTTGGCTCGAGTACTTCGGAGACGGATCCAATGCAGCCGTCTTCGCAGAGGCGATCGAATCCCC
>DAOWNS010000194.1 GCA_030642465.1 Candidatus Thorarchaeota archaeon
ACATCTCTGAGCATTTCTGCTCTCAGTTAGCCAATTTCCATCATCGGAGCCTTGTTGACTTCCGATGGGATTCTGATAAAGTTAGTGTGAAGGCTATACAAGTTCAAGAGGTGTGCCAATAGCCTGTCCGGGTAGATTTGTGCGGAATTTTGCACGTACAGCGCCACTGTTACCATGCACATTTAGAACCTTGCCTAGAAACTCCTTTCCAGTGGGCGAAATCCACTTCGTTTTCCGACCAATCAGTGCCGCAGCTTCAGGCCTTGTCTTAATGTCATCAAACACCAGAATCACTTGATTGGGGTGCTGCAGGTGTTTGCCTCTCCGGTAGCTTACGACAACACCTCTTCGGCCTTTCAGAACATCTTTCTTGGACATGTAGATTCCTCCCCAAGGGGGGGTTCGAGGTGACGCCCTAGGGACGTCATATAAGACTTACTGAATGAGCCCAGATTATCTACTTGCTGCAGGTGACCTGAAACCTTCAGTGTAGTTCAACGCCGGATCCAACGTTCGCTCCGGTACCATCCTTCGGTGATGCACTCGGTTCTCTGCTCAGACTAAAGAGGACATCTCGTGCAGAGTAGCCCACTGGGTTCGGTTGCTGTGCCACCTCAAATAGAACAAACCAAAGCCTGCCATCTGCATTGCGTCCAGCTACATTGAGTGCCTCCACTATGTCCTTGGTTTTGCCAACAAAGTCATCAGAATTGCCGATATCCGCAGTCATCTTTGAACGGAGTTTTACAAGGGTTCTGACACCTAACGACATCTGTAGGCCACTCATGAGAGAGAGAGTCATTATGAAGATAACGACCCACATCGTGTATTCGATGAATGGGAATCCTGTTGTGAATTGGATTACTCCAAGGATGCCCAGCAGGAGAAGGACTTCGAAGAGCAATGATTCTAGCAACGCGTTACGGAAGTCAATTACTCGCCAGGAGTAGTATCTAGCAAGAGGGTTAGAGGGCTTTCGAAACTGAGTAAGATCGCGAACGTAAGCATCGCGACCCTTGCGAGCCAATGCAAGCCAAAGGAATTGAAGTGCCAGCCCGAACAGGATAATCGAGTAGGTAAGCATCGTCGCTAGAGTCTGCATGAGTCCTCTACGTTCCTATTTGGGTTTAAACATGTTGAATGGTGCCAGATCCATCGAGTACTTTCGGGGGTCTCTCCCCGCGTATTCGGTACGCGCCAATAAACTCCAAGCAGTCGGAAACCTGAATCAGGAAGGGAGCATATGTATGTTGGACTTAGTTCCGATTTGCGAGTCTGAGTCACGCCCTCCCGGCAATCGACCCGGACTCGCGCTTATTCTTTTCTAAGGCACAGAATGACTTATCACTGAACCTCAAGGGTCCCGCACTGGTGACAGTCATGGAGCGGGTCAACCATATCCCAGCGAAGGCCAACATGTCCGTAGACGAACTTGTGCAAGCCATGCTCAAGGCCGGGGTTCTAGGGGCTGGGCGCCTTGGAAGAGCTGCAGGAATCGTCAGACGCATGTTCGAGGACTCCAATTACTTCACATTCTTGTCAATGTCAGGTCCCATGGTGCCAGGTGGCCTTAGGGCACTCATTTGCCATCTTATTGATGTCGGACATATTGATGCTATTGTCACCAGCGGCGCGAACATAGTCCATGACCTGCTTGAAGCGTATGGCGGAGCACACTATAGAGTGCCTGCAGAGAAGAGCGACCAAGAGCTGCGCGAAGCAGGGATGGGGCGCATTGCGGATCTTTTTGTGTATGAGAAGGACTTCGAAGTATTCGAGAAGCAAATCTACGGCTTTCTGGATGGTCTACCTAAAGAAAAGATGACAACGCTATCGCCCAGCGAATTCCTCAAGGAGCTTGGAACGACCCTTACAGATGACAAATCAATAATTCGACAAGCGGCAGTCAAAGGTGTACCAATCTTTTCTCCTGGCCTCATGGATTCCATGCTTGGTTTCCACATGTACACTTACAGCACTACAAAGGAGTTCACAATGGACTTCGTGAAAGATCTCAGGATATTGGGATCAACAGTCAAAGAGAGTAGGAAGACCGCTGCGATAATGCTCGGTGGTGGGCTCACGAAGCACTTCACAATGGGCAGTACTATTCTCAGAGGCGGGTTGGATCTTGCAGTACAAATCACTCTTGATCGTCCTGAAGCGGGTAGCCTGAGCGGGGCTCCCCTAAAGGAAGGAGTGTCATGGCAAAAAGTTCAGACTGATGCAAACTACGAAACTGTGATTGGCGATGCTACTATAGTCTTTCCTCTTCTCATCCTTGGCGCGTTACCTTGATGTGATGAACACTGAACCCCTAAATTTGTACCGTATCCTCAAAACATAGAATATCAAGTTTAACATCATTAGGATGCTTGCTGTGTATCTCTATTCCGAGAGCAGAAAGTCGGGCCATAACCCTTTTATTCTCACCTCAAAGTTTCTCGCTGACTCCGGCCACACTAGGCCATAGATATCTCTCAGGTGGAATAAGATGGGAAAGAGACCTGGACAATGCTACAGAGAATGCGATCGCCCTGCGTTTGTTCGAAAAAAATATATTCATCGCAGGCCAGCCAGCAGAATAGTCAGCTTTGACATGGGCAATCCAGGCGGTGACTTCGAGGTAGTGCTATCGCTTATTGGCTTAGAGAGATGTCAAATTCGACACCAAGCTCTTGAGGCGGCCAGAATCGCCTCAAATCGTTACATGGGCAAAGTGACCGGTCGAAATAACTACCATCTTAGGATTCGTGTTAAGCCACATCATTATCTTCGAGAAAATAAGATGATTTCTGGTGCAGGAGCAGACCGTGTTCAGGACGGCATGCGAAAGGCTTGGGGCAAGGTGATAGGCAGCGCTGCTAGAGTCAAACCCAACCAGCCACTCATTACCATCCGCACGAACAAGGATGATATCAAAAACGCAATGAAGGCGCTAAAGAAAGCGGCACCCAAGTTCCCAACTCCGTGCAAGATTCGTTTCGATGAGATTGATCCAGAGCTGAAGCGAAAGCTGGGCTATGGCGGGCAGTGAGCTCAGTCTTCCTCCTCAACGATCAATTCAGCTATCTTCCGAATAGTTCCAGTGAGTGTTGCTATTTCACGTCCAGTCATATAGGACCGCCCGAGTAGGTTCCGAAACACCTGCTTAGCAATGGGTTTCCTAAAATCCTTGATTCTCGTGCTTTCAACAAGCTCGTCAAAGAAAATACAAACTTGATTTCTCTCGTCCCATGTAGCTGCTCTTGCATCACTGGGCACTCGGGGCTCTTTTGGAGCATACTTCACAAAGAGTGAGTAGAGCACGACAGCAACTGCATGGCTCAGATTCAAGCTATTGTAGGACTTAGAGGCTGGTATTGTGAAGATAAAGTCACACATGGAAACCTCTTCGTTCCGCAATCCAATGGATTCCCTGCCAAAAACGAGGGCTACTTGTCCATCCCGTGATGCAGGGTCAGGGAGTTCAGGGAGGGGAACTGCTGCCCTGGTTACACTGTGATTGAAGCCTGTTCTTGCGGTTGCTGCCCAAGCCGCATCTATGTCACTCAATGCGGATTCAAGATCTGGAAAAATCACTGCAGCCTCGAGAATATCTACGGCGTGAACTGAGAACATCTGGGCATATTGATCTTGTTTCGGGTCCATACCGACTATTCTCAGGTTCGATGCTCCGAAATTGGCCATGACTCTGGAAACAAAGCCTACGTTTCCAGGATTCTCCGGTTCAACAAGAATAATGTGAAGGTTTGGAAACTTGGTCAAAACAACGGCTCCCTTCGGTTACTCATCTATGCGTCAGCTGAAGAACATCCCCGTCCTTCAGCGGATAATTAAGGCCCACCTGTCTTCGCTTAATCTTGTCATTTTCTCGGATTATGATAGCATTACGAAATCGCTCCACGAAGAGTTCCTTGTGGACCTTCATAGCCGCATCCTCAACTACTGATCCCTCCGGAAGAACAATGGGCTTCATTTCACGTTTCTTGCCTGGTATCTTTGTATATACTCGCAGTATGTCTAGATGTTCATAGAGGGCCCAACTCATTCCATCAAGGTTCTCTCCGCTCTCTACAGAGATAGGAACTATGTCAAATCTCTCGCCATACTTATCCTGCAGCTCCGCGAACCTTTCCTCAGAGCCCTGAGTGTCTCCCTTCGTTGCAATCACAAGAGCGCGAACGTATGCGACGCTTGAGTCCATTGCATCCACAAACTGCTGGAATGTGGCCGGCTTCTGCAA
>DAOWNS010000019.1 GCA_030642465.1 Candidatus Thorarchaeota archaeon
AGCAGTGAGGGGCAGGCGGTGCTCTTTGTCTACAGCATGGGCGCGGTGCCAAGCGAAAGCCTCCTCACACTCGTGATTTGGTTGCACATCGGAACTACTCTCGCAGTGATTGTTCGTTATCCGCGAGACATCGTGGGATTACTGACTATGAAAGACAAGCTATTGTTCAGACGCCTTCTTATCGCCACGGTGGGCACAGCGGTGACTGCGGTTCCATTGTACTTCATGCTCAAGGGCAGTTTCTCCACAATCAACGGCGAACTGTTGAATATTGTGATTGGCGTCCTTCTAGTAGTTACGGCAATTGTTCTGTACATGCCCACTAGGAGAGATCGCACACCGAAAGAAACAGGACGTGAAATCGATGACAAGGAAGCGTTGATTTCGGGATTGCTCCAAGGTTTTGCTGTACTCCCCGGATTAAGCAGGTCAGGAGTGACCATTTCGTCACTACTTATGCAGCGTGTTGACAAGGAAGCAGCGATGAAGTTCAGCTTCCTCATGAGCGTCCCCGCTGTTGTGGGCATCTTCGTACTGGACGTGGTGATAGGCGGATCGCCATTGCCTGTGAGTGTGATAGATCTTCTTCTGATTGAACTGATTGTGTTTGTGACCGGTATTCTATCGATGGAGTTCCTTCTGCGCCTTGCGGGGAGAGTTAGATTCTGGATGCTCTGTTTGGTTCTCGGTGCGGTCGCAATCTTGTTCGGAATTCCCGCGCTATTCAGTTAGGTTGCTGAGCTCGTTTCTGTAGTACGATTGCGATTGGGGAATTTGCTTTCCTCCATTCAGCAAGCTTGCCCTCGTAGTTCAGTGGAATCGGATGGCGTCCGTGATTGCCTATTATCATGAATAGCGTGTCTTCCCTTGCTTGGCGATACAGGACCTTGATCCAATTATCTGTGCGTCGAACGATCTTCTCAAGTAGTGTCTTCGGGGGCGTTCGATGTCCATACTGGGCATAGAGGCTCTCAAAGTCTAGGAAGTGCATGAATAGTAATTCGCTGCGAAAGACCTTTTTTGTTGACTCGACATAGGTTGCCATGTCATCACGCGGATTCACGGCGTACGAGGAATCAAAACCAAAAGTGGTCATATCGTCTTCTCGGCAGATGACATGAGTAAACTTGCCCTGACTCTTTACGTATTGCATCAGATGAAACTGCTGGTCGAGGGGGCCACGGATTATTGAGTTAATTAGAGGCACTGCATAGGGGTCGTCTGTTTCAATGAGCGCTAGCACCTCCAAGTTCTTGATTAGTGCCTCGGGTTTGTAAACGACTGCCTCGAATAGACCAAAGTTGTCAATCATCACCATTATGACAGCCTTTGGGTTGAATAGTTTCACAATCTCATCATTGGCGGGGGGCATGCCTGGAGGAACCTCAAGACGAAGTAGCCGCAGAATCGTGGATGGGAATTGTTCAGCTGTGGTTCGTACTTGTGGAAACGAGATTGTGAGAACCTCCAGTGTGCTCCAGCGATACCACTGATAGATTTATCGTATCTGTGTGAGTGGGTCAGCATGTTTCCGCTTAAGCTTGTTGCCGTACCAATTCAGAGCTTATTCCAAAAGCCTCATTATGTATCATAGCTGGAAACCTGATGAGTCAAAGACCATGGATATCAGGGACATAGTCTATAGCAGCAGTATCAGGTTCATACTCGCTGGCGGGAAGGGCGGCGTTGGAAAGACCAGCTGCGCCGGTGCAATGGCAATTCTGTCAGCCAAGCATGGCTACAGAACTCTAGTTCTCTCCACCGATCCAGCCCATAGTCTCAGTGATAGTTTTGACCAGAATCTGAGTGGCGGAAATGAGGTGTCAATAGAAGGTGTGGACAATCTCTGGGGGCTGGAGATCAACACCGAAAAGGGAATGGCTGAATTCCAGAGTGCAATGGGATCAGGCGGGATGGGATCTGAAGGAGCGATGGCCGCACAGTTAATGGGTGATATGGCTGGCATGTCACCACCAGGCTCTGACGAAGCTATGGCGTTTGGGAAGATGTTAGAATACCTGGAAGACAGTTCCTACGACCGGGTCATATTCGACACTGCCCCCACCGGACATACTTTGAAACTGCTAGAGCTGCCAGACCTTCTTGACAGTTGGATGGGAAAGCTACTCACAATGCGACAAAGAATGAGCTCAATGATGGCTGGTCTTAAGGGCATGTTCGGAGGAGCTGAACAAGAAGATAATTCCTGGCAGATGATGCAGCTGATGAAGGACAAGATACGAGCTGCACGAATCGATTTATCCGATCCTGAGTTGACACAATTTGTGGTTATCCTGATTCCCGAAGCGATGGCTGTCTTTGAAACCCAACGGCTTATGCATAGCTTGGACAAATGGAAAATACCTGTCAGCAATGTTGTGGTGAATCATCTTGTGCCACCAAACCCAACGTGCAAGTTCTGCGATGCACGAAGGCAAATGCAGCAGACAAACCTTAAGGATATCAGGGACCTTTACTCAGACCTGAGCTTGACTGAAGTTCCTCTCTTTGAGGGGGAATTAAGAGGCATTGAGAATCTAGAAAAGCTAGGAAGAATTCTCATAGGTGAAATGGAGGAGTAAGCATTGAGATACGTTCTAAAGAGAAAGATTTTGTCTGCCCTTTTTGTGCTTCTATTTTTGGCTTCGATCGCGGTAGCTGCGGTCCTAGTGGTCAAGCCATAGAAAATGGTGAAGGAAAAGGGGAGCCAACTAGACACCCTTAACTCGTTTAACAACAGGAGGGCGAATCTTGTATAGAATCCGTCCACCACAGTAAGGGCATTTCACGCCTGGCAATGTTTTCAATCCTTCGGGCGTAACCTCATGCTTACAGGAAAAGCAGGTGTAGACCATACCAAAGCACCAGCCGGAGTCACTTCAAGTTAACCATAAGAAGTTTTGCTTCGGGCTACGGGTTGTTGCCTTCCGATAGAACCACTCCGCCAAGCAGAGTCGCACTCAACACCTCTGTCACTTTGACATTTACAATGACCCCAGGAGAGTATCCGCCGCGGATTGTCATGAGTGGCCCCTCACCCAAGGGATAGACCATAGTATATCCATGGCGGCTCCAGGATGGTTCGCCAGCAATCCCCCGTATCACTCTGCCAATATAGGATTCTTTCTTGCGACGATTGATGTGGTTTGCTGCTGTTCGCAGCTGCTCGCCTCCAGGGTCACGCATGTTAGGTTCTTGGAACTTCTCAAAGGCGGAACCAGGCAGGGCACGGAATCCATACATTATGATTCGCGCGGCACCTGCTTCATCTAGTTGGCGCATTAGGTTCACTGACTCTTCCACCGTTGCTGAACTCTCGCCAGGAAGGCCGTAGATGAAGTAAACGTAGGGGGACATTCCGTGTGCCTTCGCGATTTTGACAGCTCTTACAACATCTTGCGGACTACCACACTTACCTATCTGGCGCATGTGATGTTCGGAACCAGTTTCTATGCCAATATTGGGTGCTGCGTCACCGAGGTACCTTGAGAAAACGTCTGCGACTTCATCAGTAAACAAACACGCCTTCAGATTTTCAATGGACAGATGAGCTGTTCCCTCGGGCAGTTGAGGGAGTGATGTGAGTTCCTTTAGCAGTTTGGTCAATGCTTCGAGATTGGCGGGAGGTTGGCATGGATCGGTCAATGGTTCACCCCCGCGCATATAGTCTAGGAAGCCCGGAGCCTCCAGTACAATTCTGTGAACGCCTAAGTTTAGGAGCTCTCTCACCTCGTCGACAATGGATTGTTGAAACCTGCTTCTTGGAGACCCCCACACAGCAGGTACGCTGCAGAAGCCACAACCAGGGGGAATGTTCTCTGGACAATCCAGTCTTTCGTGCGCGTCATCGGAGTCACAGTTGCCACAATCGGAGCACTTTCGCCCGTCCGGCAGAGTGAGAGATGTCCGTCTGAAATTCGAACACCCGCGAACTGCTTCTACGTAAACGCGACTGGCTTGGTATGCGGGGTAGTCTACGATTCTGGCATGAGATGGCGGATATCGTGTGGAGATGTCAGCGGCTGAAAGAAACGCTCGGGGTTCTGTGACAATTGGAGAATTACCGTGCATGTAACCAATCCCAGCAATCGAGGCTCGGTCAATGTTTTCCTCAAGAAACCCGGCGAGGAGCAGCTCATCAAGGGTTGCCTCTCCCTCTCCTATCACGAGTACATCGGGCCGAATCTCCTTTAGAACATCATGAGGACTTGATGCAATCGGCCCCCCAACGATTATCCTTCCTCTAGCGTGTGTCCGGCGCCATAATGCGGTAATGCTTCGAGTAGCTGGCAGATCCATCGTCATTGCGCTAATGGCTAGATGTTCAAATCCCCGAATTCGAGCTCTTGCAGACAGTACATCCTCAGCTCTCTTGATTCTGCAGGGAACCCCATGACGCTCTATTACACCTGCCACTGTGCGTGGGCCACATCCAATCGAATCACGCGAACTTACGCGACGACCGGACCCAACACTCAATGCATCAACTATCAAGACTTGTCCGGACATGAGTACGAAAGAATTGAAACAGGCATCTTTACACTTTTCGGCTTACAAAAAGCAGCTTATGATTAACATATCCGAAAGCACTTATATGTCAGATTTGACCTACAGAGGTCTGCGTACAGCTACAGCAATAAATCAGGAGTAACTGACTTAGTGAGCGATGAAGGAGGAATTTGTCCGAACTGTGGGCTTCCCACAGACTTGTGTGTTTGTGAAACGATAGCACAGGAAGAAGCAAAAATCACTGTGACCGTCGAGCGTCGCAAGTGGGGAAGGCTTACCACTGTAGTATCTGGCTTTGACAAGACCATTGATCTTGGTGAAATGGCAACCAAACTGAAGAGCAAACTGGCATGCGGAGGAGCTGCCAAACGGGGTCATGTTGAACTTCAGGGCGATCATCGTGGGATCATAACTGGAGTATTGGGAAAACTTGGCTTCCCCGAAGAGATGGTTGTTGTCGACTGGACTTTCCAGCGGAGAGGTCGGAGATAGGTTTCATAGCGACTAGCGGTCGCTTGCAGGTTAATAGCTGAATTGGCCTCAACCAGAGAAATTCATTTTGCTTTGTATGAGCTCAATCATACAGAACTGAGTGTGTTAATTCCAAGTTTCTCTACAATCTCCTTGTATCTGTTACGAACTGTGACCTCTGTGACGCGAGCAACTTCAGCAATCTCACGCTGCGTTCGACGATCGTCAAGCATGATTGACGCAACATATATTGCAGCTGCCGCCAAACCCAGCGGGTCACGCCCAATCGTGAGGCCTATGGCTCGACTTTGATTCAGAATCTCGACAGTTCGCAGTTGAACAGGGCTTGAGAGCCCTAGCTCCGAAGCGAAGCGAGAGATATAGTGTACAGGACTGCTCAGTGGGATTCTTAGGTTCAGACTGCGAAGAAGTAACCTGTAGCATTGACCAAGCTTCTTCTTGTTGACACGGGATGCATCTGCAACTTCATCAAGTGGGCGAGGCTTGATGCGAATCCTGCATGCTGCATAAAGACAGGCAGCTACCATAGCCTCAATCGATCTACCGCGCACCAGTTTCTTCATGATTGATTTGCGATAAAGGAGTGCTGCAAGTTCTCTGATTGGCGTAGGAAGCCCAAGCTGAGATGATAGTCGTTCCAGCTCCGACATAGCCTGGGCAAGATTGCGGTCCATCGAACTATGTACACGCGACCGAATCTGCCACTTCCTGAGACGGTAGATTTCGGATCTTCGTGAAGGTGTAAGCTTGCGTCCAGAAATGTCTCGGTCCCGCCAGTCAATAACTGTGGATAGGCCTTTGTCATGGACTGTGTATCTCATAGGAGCGCCAACACGACTACGTGCAGCACCTTCCTCAGAGCTGAATGCCCTCCATTCGGCACCGGTATCGATGCGATGATCTGAGAGGACAAGACCGCATCCTCCACAAACGCGTTCGCCTCGTGCAATATCCTCAACTACTGCGCTGGATCCGCATTCAGGACATGCATGACTATCCTCACCACTATTTGCTGATTTGCCACTGCCTGAGATAGCTCCACGCGAGTTCTCCAATTCGGCGCCTCCACTGCACTACGAGGGGGAAAAGACGTGCCAGATATCACTGGACATGTTTATGTATTCGCGACAGTCTCCCTTACCTAAAGGACAGTATCAAAAGAGGCTTTTAACGTTTTAGCCCGACATGGATTTCACACATTGCAGGTACAAAAGCGCCCAAATGACGAATCGCGGCATAAGAAGCGCTAGGTCGTCCGCTCATGATCATTTTCTGTGATTATCACCGTGTGTTCATGTTGGGAAACTAACTCGCCTTTCTCCTCAGTAAGTATGTTGTGTGGAATGAGAGCACTTTTCTGCCTAAGTTCTCGAATGGCCATTTTGAGAGTGGCATGTTTCATCTTCTCAGCTAGCCAGCGTTCAGCAAAAGGAAACTCTTTGTACTCCCTTCTGGCAATTGAGAGAAACTGCTTCGTTCCTCTAAATCGAACAGGGACTCTGACTGGCAAAAGCTGATAGATCAGTGGGTTGGGGAGATCAGTTACATTCCCCGAGCCCGTACTAGCGAAGGTTTCAACCGCATAGACCTCACCTTCTTCCACTTTCACTTCAGACTTGCCTGAAACACATGGTACCTGCTTGTCCGAATGCAGCTCGTACTCCCGCAGCTGATGACCGCTGAGCTGTTTGATAGGCTCAAAGCCAGCGCTCTTGATTGTGTCTTCGATGAGAGCGCCGATAGTGTTCAGTTTGGCCCCTGGCCGCATCATCCTGATAGCAACATTCGTAGCATCTACAGAGGCTTTTACCAAGCTCTCATGGTCGGGATTCAACGCAATGGTGAATGCAGTATCTGAAATGCAACCGTCTATGTGGGCTCCACAGTCTACTGTTACAAGATCACCTTCCTCAATCACAGTTTCGTCATTAAGGGGAGACGTGTAGTGTGCAGCAATATTGTTGAGTGATACATTGCATGGAAAGGCAACGCCTGATGAATTTTCAAGAATGTGCTTCTCAACAGATTCAACTATGTCAAGTATCTTGGTCCCTGGCTTCACCATGGGACGAGCGATATCGAGAGCTGCTTTGGCTATGACACCGGCCTGTCGCCATTTCACCCATTCGTCTTCAGTTTCGTTGCTATCCTTGCTTGCATCTGGCTTCTTTTCTGACACCTAATTCACCATACCTGACTACGTTTTGAGGAAAAATTCGAGAGCCATAAAAGATTGCTGGAATAGAGATTCTACAGCACTTGCTCGATACGCCTAGCTATTCTAGTCATCATGAAGAACATGTATCCAATATTGGCCCGCTTATTAGTTAGAACTGCAAGTATTGCATCCTTACCTGCATCGCAGATGATTATGTACCCACTATCGCCTTCAACGAGCATCCTGATGAATGGACCGCGCTTCAGTTGTTTGAAGACTTTCCTGGTTTCCATCTGGATTTGCATGGATCGCCCGGCAATGACATCCTCGTCAGGGACAACACTGGAGTCTACGCTTTCGGGAAAGTAGGAACAAATTGTGAGACCCTGCGACCTTGAGATTATGATACTTGCTTGCACATTGTCTTGAGAGGCACGACTGAGGTCTAGCAGCATTTCTTTCAACAACTCAGTCTTGTTGGACAATGACATTCATCCTCCGTGGACATGCTTCGATTCCTGAAACCACGACATCTATTTAAACATGACCAGCACAGATACCTCGCGCAGGGCCTCAGACCCGCTTCGCGCCCGCTTTTTTCAGTGCCTTCACGATGTTCTTGAGACCGGCCCCGTCGTCTTCCACGATATTCTTCTCGAGATAGGTTCCCTGAACGACAATTGACGCGCCAGCTTCAACTGCCTTTGTAACAGATTTGGCATCATTGAAGCCCCCGCCAACAATCAGAGGAATATTCACGTATTGAGAAACAGTGGTGATCATCTCTGGGGGAACTCCATTACCATCAGCGCCGCTGCCAGCTTCAAGATAGACTAACTTGAAACCAAGAAGCTCAGCTGCCAAGGCATACATCAGGGCAATCTTTGGTTTCTCCCGCGGAAACACCTTGGCATCTCCAACCCATGCGGCAGTCTTTCCTGGTGCCACCAAGAGATAAGCCATTGGAATCGCTTCAATCCCGATGAGTTTTACGTTAGCTGCCGCCAATGCTTGCGCCCCGATAATCCAGTATGGATTGGTGCTATTCAGAAGGCTCATGAAGTACATTGCATCCGCGTGCTTAGATACTCCCGTAAGGTTACCGGGGAAGAGTATCGTGGGTATATCCACAGCCTCCGTGATTGCTTGCACGGATTCGTCGATGATGCCAAATGCAGTGCTGCCTCCTATCATGATGGCATCAGAACCAGCCGCCTCAGCAAGCTTTGCCATTGTTACAACTATTTCTGTTGTCATCTTGAAAGGGTCGGGATCCAACAATGACATGTGTAAGGCACCTTCGCGCTCAAGCTTATCGGTAATATAGCTCCAAACCTTGCCGTGCATTTCGATTCCTCCAAGAGGTAAACGGTTGGCGTCAAACATTACTTTTTATCGTTTTGGTAAATGAAACCTACTATGTCGTCCCTCATAATCCCTGTCCAAGTGGATATCAATGTTACATCGACTACCGCCAGTACACCTACAACAAATTCAGCAATTTGAAAGTCCAGTATTCTTTGAAACTGGACAAGAGCGCATATTTGATTTTAGAAATCACGAACTGCGGATTCAATCCGCAACCCGCAATCCTTTATTAGGCCTTTCGAAAACGCTGGAGAGAGCCTAGTCTTGCAGCCCCCAAGACGACGCGCGTCACACGAGGAGAATAGAATGCCCGAGAGAAGAATTGGCGTATTCATCTGTCATTGTGGATCAAACATTGCTGGTGTAGTGGATATCGACCGCGTCATGGAAGCTGTCAAAGATATCGATGGAGTGGCCCATGTAGAAGACTACAAGTATGTTTGCTCCAAGCCAGGACAACAAATACTCAGGGATAAGATAAAGGAACTCCGCCTTGATGGAATTGTCATTGCTGCATGCTCACCAAGGATGCACGAAACTACTTTCAGGAACGCCATGCGCGAGGCGGGACTATCACCGTATGTTTTCGAACAAGCTAATATTCGTGAACATTGTAGCTGGATCCACTCGGATGATCCCGAGGCTGCTACGGACAAAGCAATAGACCTGGTACGAATGTCTATTGCAAGATCAAAACTGCTCGAACCTTTAGAGGAATCTGAGGTGTCGATCCTGAAATCCACACTAATCGTCGGTGCAGGCATAGCAGGCATATCCGCAGCTCTGGACCTCGGGGATGCAGGCTTCCAGGTCTACCTAGTTGAGAAGGAGCCTACGATTGGCGGGCACATGGCTCAGTGGGACAAAACCTTTCCAACCCTGGATTGCTCCTCCTGCATTCTCACACCGCGAATGGCTGAGGTGGGATCGCATCCTAACATTGAGTTGATAACCATGGCCGAGGTCGACAAGGTTGACGGCTTCGTTGGTAACTTCGAGGTGACGATTCGACAGAGGCCGCGGTATGTTGACCTGGAAATTTGTACCTCTTGCGGTGACTGTTCACTCGTATGTCCAGTGGATGTTCCAGCTGAGTTTGAGCATAACCTCTCATTCCGCAAGGCAATTTATGTCCCGTTCGCCCAGGCAGTACCTTCAGCATACCTTCTCGATATGGATAGCTGTCTAGGTGTTGACGCCGTCCGTTGCGGCAAATGCAAATTAGCATGCGAGGCGGGCGCAATCGACTACGATGACCAAGAGAAATTGATTAGAATTGATGTGGGCACAATCATCGTTGCTACCGGTTTTGATATATTCGACGCGACTCAGAAGGAGGAGTACGGCTATAGTGTATTCCCGAATGTTGTCAATCTCGCCGAAGTTGAACGGATGCTGAGCTCAGCCGGTCCAACCCAAGGTCATGTTGTCCGGCCGCAGGATTTGAAGGAAGCAAAGAAAATCGTGTACATCCAGTGCGTGGGAAGTCGAGATGAACGTACGAACAAGTACTGCTCGCGCATATGCTGCATGACGGCTATCAAACAGGCTAGGATGATTAGAGACAAGACAGGCGCTGATATTTACATATTCTACATTGACCTTCGGACATTCGGCAAGGGTTACGAGGAATTTTACGAATCGACTGCCAAAGCGGGAGTTTCGTTTATCAGAGGTCGAGTGGGTGAGATTCTGGAGGACAGAAAAACGCACCTTCTTACCGTAAGAGGGGAAGACACGCTTCTAGGCAAGCCAATCAAGATTAGTGAAGTGGATCTTGTTGTGCTATCGACTGGAGTAGTAGCCCCCGAAGCTGCAAAATCGGTTTCACATATTCTTGGCTTGAGTCAGTCACCGGATGGTTTTCTGATGGAAGCACACCCCAAGCTCAGACCCGTGGATTCATTCAATGACGGCATTTTTGTGGCGGGAATGGCTCAAGGACCAAAGGACATCCCGGACACAGTGGCTCAAGCGAAAGCCGCCGCGTCCGGCGCGATGGGGCTTATGGGCAAGGGCAAGATCAGCATCGAGCCGTACTACTCCGTTGTGGATGAGGACAAGTGTTCTGGTTGCCAAGTATGCATTTCCATTTGCCCCTACAGTGCCATTTCAATGAATAATCGTGACCGTGCCGAGGTCAACCCAGCCCTGTGCAAGGGGTGCGGAACCTGTACGTCCACCTGTCCTAGCGGTGCGATAACTTCACAGCACTACACAGATGGCCAAATTTCGGCAATGATCGAGGAATACCTCTCTGCTCACGACTGACCTCAGAAAGCAGAACACACCGGCTGGTATCTATTAGAGGGTATAACAATCATGAGTGAGACAGTTCTGACTGTTGCAATACTTGCGGGAGGAACTTCAGGGCGATTTGGGTCAGAAAAAGCATTGGCCAAGTTCCGTGATCGTCCCCTTGTGACTCACATGATAGAAATCGCTAAGCATGTGTCCTCGGAAACCCTTGTTGTTGTTTCTAGCGAAAAACAGAGAAATGCCATAGACGCAGTGATTACAGAAGACAACATCGTCGTCGATCCAGAAGATAATGTTAGATGTGCTCTCACAGGAGCAGTAACCGCATTCGAGTATACTGCTACCGAGTATGTGATGCTCTTGCCAGTTGACACACCTCTGGCTAGCATTCCTCTGCTTCAATCAATCGCGGACCTTGGTCCAGGATATGGCGCAGTCGTTCCATCATGGCCTTCAGGCTACATAGAGCCCCTGCATGCTACGTATCTTGCAGAGCACGCCTACAATCGCGGACTCGAAGTGATTGCCAAGAAGAAGCATAGGATGAGTGATCTACTCGACTCGCTGAATAATGTGATGCATATCTCCACTGAGGTGTTGAAGATGTTCGATCCGAACTTGGATACTTTCGTTAGTATCAACACCGAACAAGACCTCAGAAAGCTCGAAAAGAAAAATGCAGAAAGAACTTAATCGAATGTGCTTTCATGCCTGATTCTGCAAGTGCCCTCATAACCAACCATACAAGGACCATATGGATTCTCGGGCTCACAGCGCTTCCCGAACAGTGGACACTCCACAGGATCTGCGATTCCAATCACAACTTTATGACAGATACATCCCGGGAGTATATCCACTGAATCGAGGGGAGGATATTCGAACTTTTCACGAGCATCATGAGCAGCAAGTTCAGCACGTGGAAAATAGCCAGATTTTCCAATAACACCAAGACCTCTCCATGGAGCCGCATCAATTCTGAATGCATCCTCCAACACCTTCTGAGCAGCAGGGTTGCCGTCAGGACGCACAACACGGGTGTATTCATTCTCTGATTCAGCACGGCCGTCCTCAATCTGTAGGAGTATCATTCTGATGGACTCTAGAACATCAAGCGGCTCGAAGCCGGCTGCGACACACGGTACTTTGTACTTCTCTGCTATCGGCCCATAGGCATTCGTGCCGATTATCACTGAAACGTGACCCGGCGTGATGAAGCCATCCACACTGAACCCATCCTGATTCATCAGAATTTCCATAGCTGGAGGAACTAGCTTTAATGATGTAAGGATGGAGAAATTCTCTGGAGGCCCTTTCAGCAGTTCTACGGCCATTGCTGGAGCGGTAGTTTCAAAGCCCACACCTACGAACACTATCTCTTTGTCAGGATTCTTTCTTGCGATTTCCACGGCCTCATTTGGACCATAGACCACACGCACATCGCCTCCACTCACGCGCTCCTTACCAAGAGATGACGATGTTGAAGGAACGCGAATCATATCTCCAAACGAAGCTATGATGTGTCCTTTGCGTACCAACTCAATGGCCATGTCAATGTCCTCTGCCGCACTGACACACACCGGGCAGCCAGGTCCAGCTACGAGGTCAATCTCCTTGGGCAGGAGTGACCTGATCCCGCTATGACTGATTGTATGCTCGTGGGTCCCACAAACGTGTACTAGCCTTGTCTGCCTGCCGTCGTTGAGACGATGAATTTCCTTTGACAGAACCTTTGCGTACTTAGCATTGCGAAACTCATTCTGATTGAGCATCTGATGTCAGTCCATCAAGATGTGATATTGAAATTGGATAAAAGAAAGATGCTACCGGATAAAAGACTAAGGAATTCAGCTAAGGGTGCTTGTGGATGTCATAGAGAATAACAAGTGCTTCTCCCACGGAAATGGAGAGCCTGCTTGCGAGTTCCCGAACACTAACCTCAGACTCTTTGGGCAGTATCTCATCCCTGATGTAGCCAGTTAGGTTCGCATACAATGGACTTCTTCTTGCAGTTTCGACAAGGATAGGCCAGAGCGACTCGTTCGCTAGACCTGTTAAATCAAAATCAAGAAGACGTGTTGGTTTAGTTGAACTAGCTGAAACTGAAGAGGCTTTCTTGCTCTTCACTTTCTTCCCTGTTGTATCTGTGAGTCGCACCTGTTTCAAGTCAATGTCCCTTCCTGAAAGGGGTCCCGGCGTGAACCTTGGAAAAGGCTCGAATGCATATTCTCCAATCTGCATTATAAGCATTCGGGCGTTTTTCACCCTCAATCCCCATTTAGCGCTTTTCTGAACGAGCACGTTCAAGCAGATGACATAATGACCTACTTCGCAAGGTTTAACAACTACTTGGCAAAGGCATGATATACAACCATGACCCGAGTGTCATTAGCGGGGTAGAAAACTAATTGCCTCATTCATTTGGAATTAGAAGAATTGTTCTTGACGTTTTGAAACCACATACACCTAGACTAACAGACCTGGCCATGATGGTCGCTAGCGATGAGTCTGTCTTGGGTGTGAATATATCGTTGAAGGAAGTTGACCAGAGCACTGAGTCAATTGCAATCACTATCGAAGGGGATGACCTCCGTTTCGATGTCATCAAGGAGATATTGGAACAAGCAGGTGCAGTCATTCACTCTATCGACCAAGTGGTGGCAGGTAAACGGTTTGTCGAGGAAGTGGCACTGCAGCCAGAGAACACCTAGGTGATGGTCGATCGGCCGCCGAGTTCGGTGAGCAGTCGCTTACTCTCAGCCTCAATCTTCCGTTGAACAAGATTATGTAATTCCTGTTCGAACGCAGCAGGTATAATCTTCACGACACTGCAGAGGCTGTCAATGATTCGCTCAGCCAGCGCATTGGGAGAAACTACACTGCCTCTAACAATGCTGCGCACGACCTCCTCACCCACACTGGTTCTCACAACGGAGTTTATGACACTGGCAATCGTCCCCTGAGGGTCGACGTAGAATGGAAGCTGACTCTTATCGTGTAGAATGGCGAAGTCGAGCTTCTCGATTATGCTCTCAGTGTACCAATCAAGGCTTGACTCCTTCATCCGGAGCTTAGCCGAGAACTCCGTCTTAGTCAGCGGGTTGGGATGACTCCAGGGATGGCGTGTCACCAAGAAAAGAGCAGCCCCGAAAAAGGGGTCAACATCACGCGGCATGCCCTCTTGTGAAACATATCGCCTCACAAGATCAAGTGCCATTGATTCGTACCGCTCGTCAACTTTGTGCTCGGAGAAGAATTCGTGTGCATCTCTCACAAGGTTCACCACAATCTGTGGATTAACCACGAGGCTTACGTCATCGCTGCGGGACACTGTTTTGTGCACTCCGTAAAGAAGCTCAATTGGACCGTAAGGAAAGTGAGCACTAAGATGGGTTATATTCTTTTGCTAAAGAAACCGAGGTGAGTTGCTTTGGCGCTATTTCCAGACCCTCATCTCGCACGATATGTCTTCTCAAGAGCCCACCGAAGAGTTCGCTGTATCTCCTCAAGTCTACTACTTGAACCGAAGTTCTTTATGATCAGCTGAAGAAGGATGCCATCCTCAGCGTGGACTTCGAAATCAAATGCCTCGCTCCACTCAAGCTCGCCATTCTCAACTTTCTGTCTATCTTCTCTCTGAAATTGTCCTAGGACCCGCTCAACAAAGAATCGGGCGAAAGCACCTCTCTTAATATCGTAAAGCGCGTGCTCTGCTGGCTGAATCGTAACATCTGGGCCAATGACTTCCATCGTACCTAATTCGAGATCGCGCGACTTGTTCAGCACCACGATTAATTTCGGCTCCTCAGGCACATCACCAGCCGCGGTTGTGTCTTTGGCCGTGGTGTCTTTCCCTCCAAGGACTGTGTCAGCTGAGGAGAAACTACCCATGCCAATGACTGAATCGAGGTTTCCAATCATCTCCTCAATCTTAGCTACTCTCGTTCTAATCTCTTCCAGTTGGTCTTCCAAGTCCTTTCTAATCTCAAGAAGAGCACGTATCTGCGGATTCTCCAA
>DAOWNS010000307.1 GCA_030642465.1 Candidatus Thorarchaeota archaeon
ACTCGGGCCTAAGGCTATTGAACTCGAAAAAGCCCTTCAGTCAATGAAAGACGCACAACCGGGAATGAATGATGGCGTGAAACGCCTTGAGTTGGAGCTTGCAGAGAGAGAGAGCGAGTTCAAGGATCTCAAATCCGAGAGGGACAGAATCAACGAGGCGGTCAAAGACAAGAGAGTTCGTCAACTAGAGCTGAAGGAAACCTTGAGAAACTTCCGCCTTCAACATGAAGAAACAAGGGAAGGACAAACCTCCAATGAGAAGGCAGTCTACCGACTGCAAACAGAGCAATCACGCCTTGATATAGACCTCGTGGGGCTCAAAGCTGAGCTCGAGAACTTGGCTGATACTGAGGAGGAAACAAAGAAGCGGGAGAAGATTCGAGAGCTCACTCGCAGAGAGATAGACGAGAAGGATGAGAAGATTAGAGAACTTGAGAGAGAACTCGAAGCAATGGGACCTGTCAACCTGAAGGCACTAACAGATTACGATGCAGAGAGGGTGAAGTACGACGAGATAGTTGACAAGAAGACCCGTCTAGAGGAGGAACACAAGGAGATACTCTCATTCATGGAGGAAATCGAAGCTGAGAAGACTCAGAAGTTCCTCCAAGTATACAATGACATAGCTGATAACTTCTCCACGGTATTCGCAAGGTTATCTCCAGAGGGCGAAGGACATTTGATGCTTGAAAACCCTGAACATCCACTGATGGGTGGAATAACTGTAAAGACCAAGCCGAGAGGAAAGGATCTTGTCACACTGGATGCTATGAGCGGCGGCGAGAAGACGCTCACCGGTTTGGCACTGATCTTTGCTATTCAGATGTACAGTCCTTCAAGCTTCTATGTGTTTGATGAAATTGATGCCGCTCTCGACAACGTGAATGCACACAACGTTGCTTCCATGATAGCGGAGATGTCGAAGTCCTCACAATTCATCGTTGTTTCGCTTAGAGACACAACTGTCAGAAAGGCCGATCTCTTGATTGGCGTGACAAACCAAGATGGTATCTCAAGGGTTGTGTCGGTTGACCTTGAGGAAGTGGAGGCAATGGCATGAGTAGTGATGAAAAGTCCCCATTCTGGGCTGCACCGCCGTACATTCTACTAACCGATGTACTACAGCTTGACAAAGTGGATCCCTGGCAGGTTAACGTAGGGAAACTTGTCGGTGGTTTTCTCAACGAGATGAAACGCATCGGGGACATTGACTTTCGTATATCGGGCAATGCACTCTACTCTGCATCAGTCATATTCATGAGAAAAACCAGAGAACTCGTTGAATATGGGATTCTGCCTCCAGAGGTCGATGAGGAAGAAGAACAACTTGCCATCCCCTTGATTCGCCCACCATTTAGACTAACAAACCGACGAGTCACTCTACAAGAACTGCTTATCGCCATGGATCGTGTACTCAGCAAAGGCGTGAGACAGCGTGCGCGACCTGCAAGGCGAAGATATCAAGGTGACACAAGTCCACTTCAATTCGAGCTTGAGGCATCACGTGCTTACGTCGAGGAGAGCTTGGCGGAAGTATATGGAGACCTCTGCGTGATAATGGAGATTGGCGAAGTCGTCAAATTCATAGATGTGCTCATTAGTCACACACGAAGGGAGATTGTGCGGATTTTCTTTGCCCTACTTCATCTCTATTCCAGATCGTACGTGGATATCTGGATGGATGATGATGCGGTGATTTTCGTCAAACTACTACCGTTGCCAGAGAAGGCAGAGGCGAATGGCGCTGAGGTGGAGCTCCATGCTGAGGTCAGGAAGTAGGTGATTTGATTGAACGAAGACCTCTTAACATTGGAAGCATCGCTGTACGTTGCTGGCCGCCCATTGACAGTGGAGGATCTTGCAGGAATCATTGGAAAGGCTGAATCCACTGTCATAAAACTGTTAGAGAACCTCATGTATGAATACGACAAGCGCAAAGGTGCTCTTGAGGTGGTTCTCCTTCCAAGAGGGAGATATGTGCTACAGCTAAAGCCAGAACTGACGCCCCGAGTGGGAAAACTCATCCCAGGGGGACTGCTTGCATTCAGCACATTGCAGACGCTGGTATTTATTGCTCTGAAGCAACCAATTCTTCAATCCGAGCTTATAGCGCAGAGAGGGACACACTGCTATGATCATGTACATGAACTGGTGGAGAAAAAGTTCATTGAAGCAGCCCCTCAAGGAAGGAGCAAGTTACTCACCACAACTCCACTCTTCTCAGACTACTTCGGACTCGACACCGACAAAATCAGGCTAAAGGCACAGCTAAAGCACCAGATGCGAAGAATACTGGATGCCCAGCAGGCGGCAGAAGAAAAGCCTAGTTCAAGAGCCGCTTAGCACACGCGTGGTACAGGCTCACCATAGGGAACCTGTACAACCTTTGTCCCGCCAATGTTGGTCGTCATGACTACTCTTGGCTTTCCATCTCGAACGTGTCCAATGACCCGGGCATCTTTTGTGGTCTTATGAGTTCCAAGCGCTTTGAGGATACTATCTGTCTTTGCGGAGTCCACAGCCATGATTGCTACCCCCTCACAACTCATGTGGAGCGGATCAAGTCCTAGAATATCGCACAGCGACCTGACTGCCTGTTTTATTGGA
>DAOWNS010000341.1 GCA_030642465.1 Candidatus Thorarchaeota archaeon
CGGGAACTACGTGCCAGCAGGAATTGCAGGTACTAATGCCTAAGTACTTCCTTGAAAACAAGACTCTTGACAATCATTCTACTTAACATCTGGCCAAGGGCGCAAGACTCCAACGGATGTGAATTGTATGCAGCCATTGAAACCCGCAGAGCTAAGAATGCTGAGTCGATTAGCTCTGAACCCATCGCTACGACAAGCGGCACTGGCAGAGGAGCTCGGTATTACGAGGTCAGCTATCAATCAGCTCTGGCGCAGGCTTGAATCTGAGCGTGGTCTCAAGATTGGGGGGACGCTTGATTACGGACGGATAGGCATGCATCTTGTTTTTGGCTGGGCTCAAGCATCCGAAGAGTCGGATTTGATTGATGGATTCACTCGTTGGCTCTCTACGAACCCCTATGTTTCCATAGTTCTAGAATCAGCAATGTCTTCAACACTAGATACTAGAATCTACTTCGAGGCACTACTTCCCTCAGAAAAACAGTACTCGTGGTTCTGTAGTCAACTCGACCGCTTCAGGAAGCGGCCGTACAGGTTGCCGGTCGTCTATGAGGAAGCGACACAGATTGCCAATCACATGAACTTGGGACTCTTTGATGGTCAGACTTGGAAGTTCGATGCGGGCTTTCAGTTTGAAACATCTCTTGGTGCTGCTAAGGGGTATGCAGATGTTCTGCCTGCTACAGTGGGTAAGGCCCAAACACAGGCTGGCCATGGCACACTCGAGGAAATCATAATCGCATGGTCACTCGAGCAGGATTACTATACGACCTCCAATCTTCTGGCTGAGAGAATGAAACGTGTTGGAGCTGCTAAGCCATCTTCCGGCCGCACACTTCGTCGGAGGCTTTCGCAGTTACGCAGAGAGATTGCTCTCCCCTTTCTGCATCTAAAGGATATAGGCCTAACACAGAGAGTTGTCATCTGTTTGTATGAGCCCTCCTCTAATTTAACGATGTCGCGACTCTTACTTGCCCAAGCCAGCACCCTCCCGAAGGTGCACATTGTATCAGGTTCCGAGATTACAATTCTCGACATGATGCTTCCCCAATCTGCTGACTGGTTCTCATTGTCAACTTCTCTTTCCAATCTGGCAGGTGGAGCAGCTGACATATACACGTTCATTGCAGACCCCTCAAAGAGTAGAAAAGGCTTAGAGAACATGTTATCAAGTTTCAAATAGGTATTCATTTCACCTGCTAGCAAACCGTCATGGCGTTGAAGCGATTGAAGAAATCTAGTCCTAGGAAAAAAAAGGGTTCCAGGGATCTGGATACTGGGCAGAGCATCCGCGATATCTTCACACCATATGATGATGTCATTCCATCAAGTAATGAGATAACAACCAAATTCTATCTGGATATAGTGCGGGTATACTTCGCACTCTGTTCCGGCACTGTATCTTTGGATGATGCATCGGTTGCTGCAAGGGAATTAAGAACGAATCCCGAATACATAAAGAACCCAATCGACCCCACATTTCTACCAATCAATGAGGAACATAAACAACGACTGCTTGATAACCTAACAACTCTCACCAAGTACAATCTAGTCACGAGTGATTCTGTGAAATCCGCCCTCAGCTTCGCCTTTCTCGATGAAGTCATACCTATCAGCACCACTGACCTCGCTGTTCTTCGGTACTTCTCAAAGAATCCTCTCGAAACCCTAGTGAGTAGTGGGGCTCGTCTGGAACTATCCTCCAAAACAGTTGCACGGTCCCTGCAGCGTCTAAGTGAGAAATTCGGAGTGAGATTCAGTTGTCATCTGGACACAAGTGCTTTTGGCATACAATCTGCCCTTCTTTTCTTCACTCTTATGCCAGACGTTGAATGGCCTCAGGTTGAGAATGCTCTCGCCATATTTCCATTCACAAAAGGCACAATGAAGACAACGATGACAGACCTGGGATATGCCACTTTCTCGATTCCTGGGGGCAATCGAAGCATGGCAATATTTCGCGCGAGTGTAGCACCTCTGAAGAGCGTCATTTTCGATCATATGCAATTGCACGTCCAAGACGGAATGGGATCTTACTTCAATCTCTCTCTATACGAGAATGGAGAATGGGCGTTTCCAAGTGAGTTGAAGAAGGCATTCGAAGAAGATTACTTTCTGCAGGATGTGGGTCCCACGCGACACCTCAAGTGCAGCGGTCTCCGTAAGGGATTCACGCCTAAGGATTTCTTAGTGGCATCGGAGTACAAGA
>DAOWNS010000130.1 GCA_030642465.1 Candidatus Thorarchaeota archaeon
ACAAGTCGACGCTGAGGAAACGGAAACAGATGCAAAAGGGACCGATCTTGTTGCAGACGTATCTCTTGGCGACGGTGAACCTGCTGAAGCTTCAATGGAGGGCGGCGCAGAATGAGTCCGAAAAAGAAGACAGGAAAAAGGGAAACAGTCCAAGCTACATTGGGTGAGATTGCAAAGAAGCCTTCCAAGAAAACTACCAGCAAGAAGAAAACGACTAGGAAGAAACCTGCAGCAAAAATGACCAAGAAGAAAGCACTTGTTAAGAAGGTCAAGGCAAAGTCTTCCGTCAAGAAGGAGCCGCAAGTTGAAACAGGTCCTCCATTGACTTCGCTTCCGGGGGTTGGCTCCAAACTCAAGGACCGACTTGTTTCTGCAGGATATGACTCTGTTCTCAAACTCTCAAAAGCTAGATCGAAGAGCGTTGCAAAGAAAGTGAATGGGCTAAGTAAGACGGGTGCGAAAAAATTAGTTCGGGCGGCAAAGGATTCTCTCAAGGTGCCTGAAAAGAGTACGAAGTCGAAGCCAGCAGCGGACACTGAGCCTGAGGATGATACAGCAATGGAACTCACACGAAGCCCCATTGAGATTCCTCTTGCTTCTCTACCAGGGGTGGGTGCAAAAATGGTACGCAAGCTCGAGGATTCAGGTTACAATTCTGTATCCCGATTATCACGAGCACGTCCGCAAAGTGTTTCACGACTTGTTAGCGGTTTGAGCACTAGTCGAGCGAAGTTAATAATTCTCGCGGCCAAGAAGGCAATTCAAGATAGAGAATTGCAGGCGTTAACTGGTACGGTCATTCCCAAAATAGAACCGACGCCCGTTGATAAATCGGTGGCCCTCAAGGATGAGGTTCCTACGGACGTAGCAGCTACGGCCAAGAAAATTGAATCCACAAAGAAGGCTTCACGAAAAAGAGATTCGCCCAAGAAGGCACCAACCAAGAAGAAATCAATGAGGAATGATGTCGAACAGATACCAACTAAGCATCCAAGGACGAAGGCGAAGAAAAAGAAATCAGGCCTTCCCGTTCCTGCGGCTGTCACTCGTGTTGCCAAGCAGATGAAGAAGAAGTGGAAGGATGCTGAGAAGAGAGCTGAGGCTCTTGCGGCTGGAGCGGAACCTGAAGAGGGTGAGTTGACAACAGCGGATACAGTCCAAGTTGTTGGCCTAACGTCCGATGAAACACAGGACAAGCTAGTCCAAGTCGCTATGGAGGTCCTTAACGAAACCATGATGACGGGTCGTCCTGCTTTTGAGATTCCTAGCAGATCCGCGGACAACATTGTTTGGGATGAGATTAGAGACCTTCTCCTCCTCGGAATGAAGACTATCACGCGCCCCTATCATTCATTGGCATCCGTCGTAGATGCCACACGTACTGCTCGAGTAATGGAGATAGTATTCCAGTTGCTCAAGGCAAACCTACACGCAACGAAACGAGAGGTGTTCTACAGTGACGTTAACCTGTTTCGAGAACAAAAGTATAGCGACAAAATCATTGAGGATGTTGCATCTATGCTTCGTACGACTCGAGACAGTGTCCATGTTGTTGCTTCAGCCCGAGGATCAGCCATGGGCCGAGTAGTCATCAGAGATGGTGGCGACACCATTGATTTGACGAAGATGGGTACAGGCGGGTGGGCAATCACGCCGTTCCTCGAACAGGTGGAGATTCTTGAAAGTGATGCAGAATTCATCCTGCTTTCCGAGAAGGATGCCGCAGTGATGCGCCTTTCTGAAGCAAAGTACTGGAACCGACAACCGTGCATTGTCCTTACAGGAAAGGGTAGTGGTGACATCGCGACGAGAGCATTTCTGAAGACGCTTGTGAAGGAGCTTGAGATTCCTGCCTTCGCCCTTGTCGATTCAGATCCGTACGGACACTATATCTACTCGGTGTTTCTCCGCGGCAGTAAAAGACTCAGTTACGAGTCACCATTCATAGCTACACCGGAGCTGAAACTGCTTGGTGTCTTGAGCAGAGACCTTGATGCTTACAATATTCCGAAAGCTGTTCGGATACCGATGGAGCCAACGGACATTAAAAGAGTGAAGGATATGCTCAAGGAGCCCTTTATTCAACAGAACAAAGCTTGGGTCAAGGACTTGAAACTGATGCTGCAACTGAAGGAGAAGGCTGAGATACAGGCCTTTGCAAGTCATTCATTCCAATATTTGACAGACGAGTACTTACCTACGAAGTTGGAAACCGGAGATTGGATTTGAGTTCCGCAACTAGTTGTCACTGTGTTGCTGGAAAGTTTCTGTCTTCTTCCTCTCGGTCCTTCCTGCCATTGGCAATGGCCATTTGGATGCACCATTTATGCCTGGGAAATAGGACCTGTCGAGCGGGTTAGGTGGTGCAGAGGGTCGACCCGTGATCTTGGACCGCCTAACATCAAACAGGATTATTACTAAAACCGCAACAATGGCCAAAGCCGCGATAACGATGTACTCAAGCATAATGCGATTCCTTTCAGATTCTATGATGTCTGAAGTCTTATCTCTTTATTGTTTGAATCAATGCTTAGTTGCAGAACTTATGCACTAAATTGGGTTGGTGTAGCGTTAAGTCGTATGCTATGCCTTGCGAATCTTCTTATCGAGACCCCTGAGCCTTTTGGGGGCGTCCGCTTCCTTGTACTTTTCGGCAGCAAGCTGGTACTTCGCAAGGGCTTCTCTTGACCGACCCTCCTTGGACAATCGATCACCGTCAGATTCAATGGCTTTACCCCAGGCGCCATAGGATGCGCGTATCCTCTCAGAACACTTGGCTCTCATTTTAGCTCGAGTTGTGAACATGAAGATCTCACGTGCTTTCTTGAACTGGACTGCGGCCCATTCAAACTCGCCAGCCTTGAAGTGCATCTCACCCTGCGTGAGATGAGACGCCGCCATCGCTTCATAGCCGCCATCTATTCTCCTCTGGGCTTCGGCAATTGCCTTGGGACTCTCTGCTCTCTCGAAAAGCGTCTTGGCCATCTCGAACGATTCAATGGCACTTTCGTGGTCGTTCTCTTTCTGCCTTTGGACTCCCTGTTCGAGTCTTGCTTTCCCCATGACTTCGTAAACGTAAAACGGGTACTCAAAACCATCTCCTGTGATTGTGGTCCCGCAATTCGGACAGGATGGCGTCTTTAGCTCGTGCATTGTAGATGTGATGCTAATCTTCTTGGGCTTCCCTACGACAACGTCCACGAAACTGCGCGATGCATCCCCACGTCCTCTGGGGAATAGATGTGTGACGGCTTCTGTTGTACTAACATCGATATCGTCTGGGAACAAGTGCCGTAGAGCTTCATCCGTTGAAGTGGATATGTCGTCTTCCACAACCCTTGGAGGTGCTACCTCCTTGAATGGCATGCCCTCCTTGACTTCGTCTGAAGAGAACTCGGGTATGGACGAAGTGTCCCAAGCCATCTCAGCCCTTGAATTATCATACCCCGCTTCAGCCTCCTGAGATGATTCTACAGAAGCGGCCGCGGGCTCATCAGTTGTCACAACAGGCTTCGCCTCCACCGGGACAGAGCTGTCAACTTCCCAAGTCAGTTCATCAGCTGGTGGGATTGTTGTTGCTTCGATGGTGGATTCTTCTTCAGGGCGTTCTACCGCTTCAGGCTCTGGAAGGACAGAGTCATCGATATCGGGAAGAACATCTCCTTCTGCATCTGAATTGATTGGTGCCTCTGCTGATTGCTCTTTGGTCGGTGAGCCAGATTGTGCTAGCATATTGGCCATCTTATCTTCAAGGTTCTCCAAACTATCAGCTACGGGGCTTGATGCATTCTCGGTGACGATGGGCTCGCCCATAGCTTTCATATCCTTTCCGATTCTGATTCCACAATGCAAACAGAAGGTTGATCCTTTGCGAATTCTCTTGCTGCATTCCGGGCATTCTATGAACTCAGCCATTCCAAACATCCTCAGATCTACTGCTGACTGCGGCTAGTCATCCTTAAGGACCAGCACGCTAATGGGGAAACTGAAAAGCCAAACGCGTAGCAGCATCTCGGCGTTTCATGTAATCCCTATCAGAATTAGATTTGAAGTGTTTCATAAGGGTAGCTTAGACGTATTGCCGAATTTGGTACAATACTAAGGCATCCCGAGCCGTCATGAATTTCATCGATGCACCTCTAACAGTCTTGAGGACAAGGTGAATTCTTGGACTGGATACGAGAAGTCTACAACGGCAAACCTTTTGTTCTCTTATTTTCCCCTTTTCCTAATACGGGAAGTCCAGCGACAACCAAGGATGTGTTACACGTGCCAGCAATGCCAAAGCGGGAGATCTTTGAACGAATAATCCAGAATATCACCAGTAAGTTTCCGGACGTCTATGCAGCACTTTTCATCAGTCCAGAGGGCTTTCCGATAAACAGCTGGGGCGTAAGTCTAGAACGAGCTGAAGAGATATCAGCTCTACTCAGCTCACTCATCGGTAAGACGAAAGAAATCATAAAACAGGTCAATGAGGGCGGTGATTTGCATTTCATCCAAGTGCAAACGACTTTCGGCGGAATTCGCATTGCTCCTCAAGAAGAGTTTATTCTCGTCACTCTGACCAAGCTCTGATTCATCAGAATCTGAATTTCACAGACGCATCACATTGCCTCTTAAAGCGCAGACCATGCCCATTGTGTAGTTTACTTGATTAGGTTTGTCGAATCCTTCCCTATTTGACACTCACTCGGTGCCGCAACTAGTGCCATTTTTATACTGTGTGAAGTCACCATAACTTGGCCATGTGCTTTGCATTGGTGAAATTCAGCGTACTAAGCACTTGAGGGAGGTCTTTGAAATTCCAGCCAAAAAAGACGAGAAAGATGTTGATTACGAGGAATTTGATGAAGCGAAGGATTCTACGTTGGAGGCCGGTGCAGAAGCTAATGCCAGTCTCGATGTTACCGATCTTCCAGGCGTCGGACCTGCAATCGGTAAAAGACTAGCTGAATCAGGTTACAAGAGTGTTGAAGCGATTGCAGTAGCTTCACCGAGAGAGCTTGCAGCAGCTGGCTCAATAGGCGAAACAACCGCGACGAAGATTGTCAAGGCAGCAAGAGAAATGCTGGATATCGGTTTCGAAACAGCTGACTTAATGCTAGAGCGGCGCAGAACGGCTGGTAGAATCACTACCGGTTCTAAAGCTCTTGACGAGCTATTCGGCGGCGGCCTTGAAACCCAGAGTATTACCGAGATGTATGGTTCGTTCCGTTCTGGGAAGACACAGATGGCTCACCAGCTGGCAGTCAATGTTCAGCTACCTCCCGAGAAAGGAGGCTTGAGCGGGACCGCAATCTATGTGGATACCGAGGGTACTTTTCGTCCGGAGCGTCTTGTTGACATGGCTGAGGCTGTGGGTCTTGATCCCAAGAAGCTTCTGAAGAACGTTGTGTGGGCCCGAGCGTACAATTCCGATCATCAGATTCTATTGTGTGACCAAGCACTGGAGATGGCCACGGATCAAAATGCCAAGCTTCTTGTTCTTGATTCGGTGACCAGTCACTTCAGAGCCGAATACACAGGTCGAGGTACTCTAGCAGCACGACAGCAGAAGCTCAACAAGCACCTACATCATCTACAGCGGGGTGCAGAGATCAGTAATTTGGCC
>DAOWNS010000327.1 GCA_030642465.1 Candidatus Thorarchaeota archaeon
AGTGCTAGTGCTTGTCGCCGCAAGCACTAGTTGTAGCGATCTTGGAGGCTTCTCTCCAAGATCGCCCTTAACGACAGAGCACGTCAAGCCCCTGGCGGAGAACATCGAATACAGGGCTGATGAAAGGCTGTTTACGCTATTTGTGGGCTTCAGCAGCACTGGATTCCATGATATGCCGCGCAATTGTATAGTGGAGGAGCACTTTGGCAAACTCAGTACCTGTGTAGGTTGTGAACAACTCGGATCTTATCTCGACACTCACATGCTACATCCAGGTTACTATATCAAATATGCCCTTTCCCTCTCCGAACCCCCGGTTTTCGAGGAAAATCAAGTCATTAAGCCATCGTTGCCTGAATTATCATTGGCAGGTTTCAATACCGTTTTGGCGCAATTCTATCGGGACGCCGACATACATTCCCTGTGGCTTCAGTTCCAAGGCCGACACGAGGAGGAAATTTGCAGACTGCAAGACATTGTGCCGTCGGCGCTCACTGGGGTAAATCGATTCTTGAGAATTGATGCACCTTCTAGAAAAGTGGTTGTCATACCTAATTTTCTAGACGGGGGGAGCTACGGGATGGTCATCGCCGATGTAGGCTATCTGGTAATAAGCCATTCTCCTTCGGATTTTATAACGAGGAGATTGGTCGAAAACGAATATATCCACACTGTGATAAATCCAATACTTGACGAAAACGAAGAACTCGTGTACGAGTCTGGCAAAGCATTTTACGGTGTTATTGCCGCTCAGTCCCAAGAAAGTCTTTCTCCTGACGAAATCGCATTTTTATGGGAATATACACTAAAGGAAACCTTTGCGCGGGTCCTAACCCTTCACTTATACAACCCATCCACGGATAGGCTGCACAGCGAGCTATCTGCACTCGAGGGAGAAGGGTATTTTCCGGCGGAGGAGATCAATAATTGCATCGAGAATTTTGAAGTAGGACGGCAGACCATTGAGGAATTCATTCCCGAATGTCTTTCATCAATTGGGAATAGCGAGGAAGATTAATGCTTTAAGGGCAGAAGCCGTTAGAAACTTTTGAACTAGATTGACAATATGATCGTTGCTAGAGAGTTAACCAAAGTCTTCAGCAAAAAGCACCTTAGCTCAAGATTACCATTCGGGCAGTCCAAGAGCCGATCTAAAATAGATCCGGTAGTGGCTGTGGACAAGGTGGATTTAGAAATACCTGCCGGGACGGTTTTCGGTTTACTTGGCCCTAATGGAGCAGGCAAGACCACCTTGATCAAGATCCTCTCTACTCTTATCATTCCCACCTCTGGATCGGTCACTATCAATGGCTACGACGTCAGAACCCAAGAGCGAGAGGTGAGAGTCTCCACAGGGCTGGGCCTCGGCGGCGAGCGGTCTTTCTACTGGCGCTTGACGGGTGAGCAGAATTTAGAATTCTTCGGAACCATGCAGGGATTGACGGGTAAGAGGCTGAAAAAGCGTGTAAGTAAAGTCCTGGATAGGTTAGATTTAGGCGGTGTACAGAACGTGCCCTTTATGAAATATTCATCGGGCATGAAGCGCAAGTTGGACATTGCCCGCGCCTTACTCACTAACCCGCCCATCTTTCTTCTCGATGAGCTGACTTCTTCCATAGACCCCAGTGCTGCTGTCAAAATCAGGGAACTCGTCCAAGAGTTAAAGGAACGAGGCAAAACTATTTTGCTGGTCACCCACAACCTCGCCGAGGCGGAACGACTTTGCGATCTCATTGGCATCATGAACCATGGCAAGTTGATCGCCGTAGGCAATGCCTCTTCCTTGCGCAATCTGGTCAAGGGTTGCAAGATAAGAATTCAACTGGATGGAAGAAAGATCGGACTCTTGCATGCACTGGCTGAATTAGACGGAGTGGAAAACGTAAGACGAGAAGGCTCTGAGATTGTCATATTGGCCAGCCGCAGGGACAGCGTGGTTAACCAAATCATCAGGGCCATCGCCGCAACCGAGGTACCTGTGCAAAACATCAATGTGCATCGCCCCTCGCTGGAGGACGTTTTCCTCCACTTGACTGGGAGTGACAATTATGCGCCCAATCCTGGCGTTCGTTAAAAGAGGATTTCTCATCTGGAAGAGCTACCAGATGGCCATGGTGTTGAACCTGGCGAACATGTTCATCTCTGTGGCTTCTTTCTACTTCGTGGCCAAGCTGGTGGGCTTCCAAGAGGATAACTGCCTTCTGAAGCCATACGGAGGCGACTACCTGGCTTTCCTGATTATCGGCATCGTTTTTCAAAGCTTTATCTCCGTCTCTCAGAATTCCTTCAGCCGAACGATAAGCAGCGAACAGAGAGCTGGGACCTTGGAGTACCTCCTGATGTCCAAAAC
>DAOWNS010000253.1 GCA_030642465.1 Candidatus Thorarchaeota archaeon
GACCAAGTTGAGAAAAGACGATAATCTTCGTTTGCAATTCGCACCCGTGCCAGTAGGCCTATCTTCAGTTTTCATAATGGCTCAAGGTGAACCCGAACATGTTTGCTCTATGGCAAGAGGGTTCTTGTTGCAAACTCCAACCACTGCCGCAAGGGTTTCAAGAAACGGTGAGTCCTGCTTTCTCATATCCCGTGTGCCTGATGATGCTCTGCACGAGTTGATCGCTATTCTCCCGTCTAGGGCTCAGGAATATGGAATCAAAGCACGATGCATGCCAATCACAGCATATCAAGGCTATCTGCACAATTTCTACACTCGACTCCTAATGGAAGATGGCAGCTGGGATGATGACGTATCAGCGATGCTCTCTCAAATCCGAGGTCGATCTTGAAGAACACCTAGCCACTTATTCATCAAGTCGACTCCCACTCTGTTGGGAGGTTTTCCATCATGGCACCTAACTTCTTGCGGACAAGAAAGCCAATGACACCAATAACCCCACTTCCACCGAGTAAAGGAGTTAAACCAAGGTCTAGCTTTAGTGCAAGGGGAGCGTCGACCACGGAGAAACTGAAGCAATCAGTGAAATTCGTAATGACAGGGAGACCACTAATTGTAAAATTCAATTCATGCACGCCAACCAGTCTAGGCACAAAGAACAAACTCAGTTCGGAACCAGACGTAATCGTTTCCGTGACCGCCATGATAGAGCCAGTAGGATCGGATATTGTGATTTGTATAGTCCCCAACCAGTTCTCCGACACACCCTGCACTGCGGCCCCTAATACAATGGAACAGTTGAAGCCAATGTAGGCGTCCGTAACGGTGATAATCGCAGCGTTCACACTAGGCAGTATCCTGAACTCTGCAGAGGCATTGATTGGTGCATACACGTCAGACCCCAGATAGGAAAGAAGTGCCATGTATTCGCCCGCAAGAAGGCTTTCGAAATCTATGAGCACCCTCCCGCTGAAATCAGTTTCCAGAACAGTTGTCCAGATTGTTTCATTCCCAAGCATAATAGATAGGTGAATGTCTGCATCCGCTAGCTTAGCAAACCCGGATTTAAGACTCAGAATGAGCTGCGGGTCTGCGGGGAATGTAACCTCATCAGGCAAGCTCACCTCCAGCACCGTGACTCGGCGCGTTAGCACAATCACTGTGAAGCATGAGGCACCCCTGAAATCGTCACCCTCGAACCAAATCTCCAGCGTGTAGTTGCCGGTCATGGACGGATTCCACGAAACTTCAATCAATCCATCAACACTGCTAATCTTCGTCTGTGAGGTCAGTGGGCTCCCATAGACCTCCCTGCCATCAGGGGCGAAGAGGCTGACCCAGATATCCACGGCATCAACGCCAGTCCCCAGTGTATCAGCCAGTATTAGAGTGATTGCGTGTGAATGGCTAACAAGACCGCTGAGGTCTTCTACTACTATCGCTAGGGTGGTTTCTGCCGTCATGTTGAGCATGTGGAGAAAGGTATCCCCCAGTCGTAGGGAGGACTCCACCACTGCGATGTCCAACGTATAGGCGCCCACGGGGAGCGCCCATAGAGGAATATGTACCTCAAACTCCTGCCAGTCAGCTAGCGCGATTAAATTGACTGCGCCTTCGGGACCCTGCATAGTAATCGACACATCAAGCTCAGCAAGAACTAATCTGTGGTCCAGTTCGTCCAGAACAGCGATGACTAGCTCCGAATCATTGGATGTGTCCACACTAGTCGGCCCTGTAACAGAGATTTCGCTCGTGCCAAGCACCCACACATTCCCTGCCGCCGTTGAGGAGTGATAGGTTTCCGTTCCATCGAACACGAACACAAGGGTATGATTCCCCCCTCGGGCCAAGGTGATGTTGAACGACTCAGGATTATGACCGAACTGGATGAAGCTACCCGACTCCACGAGTCCGTAGGCTTCGTGGTAGATCTCGTAGCGTATCGTCTGTCCTTCAAGAGGAGTCCCTTGCGAGTCCGTTAGAAGCACAGTGGCGCATGCAGGCTCAATGCGGCCTTGGTTAGCACAGCGGTTTATGGATTTCTTTTCGACAAGGGAAGCATCCCTGTAGTGCCGACCACTCTTCATATCGATCTTCTAGGAACAAGGATGAGCGTGACAGGACCCAAGAAGCGCTTTCTGATCAAGAGGGCATTGGGGGTACTGTCAAGGGAGGATTAGTGGGAGGAGCATTATGGCAATTTCTGATGGGACTGGAACACACTCCCTCGACCCTCAGCCTATGAGCAAGTTCGAGAGAATGATAAGAGAACGCATTGAATGCACACCTGAGGATCCGCGGGCATGGTACTACCTAGGATCGTTCCTGAGGTCCCATGGTAAGCTGGAAGAGGCAGAGAAGGCTCTTGTCATGTCACTGGAGCTGGAAGCCCTCAATCCTGATGCGCTTGTTCATCTTGCGTTGATCTATAATGAAACAGACAGGTTTGAGAATGGTGGCCCCTTGTGGCGGCCACCCCACTAGGAAAGATGGGAAGTCGTCCCAAGTGACGGGCCGCCCACGATTCAACCTGTTCTACACGTAGCTTCCACGAAACAAGCATCAGGGTTGTGAATGCAATCGCAACCAAGGTTAATGCAATGATCATTTGTGTGGAGCCAACAAGGAGGACATCGGGACCTTCTATCACCTGATCAAATGACATCTTAAAATTCTCATTCAAGAGATTGATGAGCCAATGAGCTGCAATGGGACCGGCAAGCGTTCGTCGCCCGCTGAACTTTTCATAGTATACTCCGAATACTACACCAAGAAAAGCAGAGAAGACCACGTACACGAAGATGTGTGACATTGTTAGAATGCCTGATGCGGCGTGATAGATGGGCCAAATTAGATGATAAACGCCGAAGATAGAAGCGGAGAGCAGGATGGCCTTGTTGGGTGTTAATCGACTCCTAAAGCCATTCTGTAGGAGACCCCTGAAGAGCACTTCTTCATAGATCGCGTTCACAAGGAAGAAAAATGCGCTGTACAACAACAGGTCCGCGTTGACGACTACAAGTTGGATATCAAAAGAAGAGTCAAAGAAAGCCCAGTATATTATAGTGGGTAGGACATTGCCAAGAAAGTAGAAGAGCACGCCCATTGAAACTCCTATGACCAGGTGACTTTTCATGCGGCTTCTGCGCAGGCCCAGTACAGATCCAACCTCGCTTCGTCGGTACTTCCAAAAGACCCCGACGATTAGCAGCAAGGGAAAGAGCTTGCATGGCAATATGTTAAGCCAGGATTCGCTAAGACCAAGAACAAAGACATCTACATTCCGCCAGATAACGCCGATTGTTAGCAGTAGTATCCCCAGTGGGATTAGGCCCACTCTCGCCCAGAACGAGGCTTTCTTGGC
>DAOWNS010000181.1 GCA_030642465.1 Candidatus Thorarchaeota archaeon
CATCATCAAGAAGATTGCATCCCGGCTTGATGAGCTCAAAGAAACAGTAACCAAGGCAGTACAGACTTTACTGGAGTTTGATTTGTTCTTGGCAGTTGGATTGTTTGCTAAGGACTATGACCTCCAAACCCCAGATCTATCATTGGATTACGAGGGCGTTGGCATCCAAGGAGCTAGTAATGTATTCCTTGTTGAGAGCATGCTGAAGGGAAAACATGGCAAAGTGCAGCCAATTGATTATGCCATTGGAAAGACGCCTTTCCAACCCGATGGAACCCACGGCGAAAACTGTGTCATCCTTTCAGGAGCCAATAGTGGTGGAAAGACCACGACAATTCAGACACTTGCTCAGATCGTGGCGATGGCACAAACCGGCTTCCCCGTGCCAGCGAGGGAAGCTAATATTCGTGTATTCGAGGAACTCTACTTCTTCTACAAGAGTCGCGGCGTAGTCAATGCGGGTGCTTTTGAAACTACACTGAAACAGTTCGCAGAGATTGTTGTGTCTACCAAGTCGAAACTGGTTCTTTTCGATGAAATTGAAGCGATAACAGAACCCGGCAGCGCAGCCAATGTCATAGCTGGCTTGGTTGAGATATTACAGAGCGACCCAAAGAGCTGCACAGTTATCTGTAGCCATCTGGCGAAGGAAGTCCAGGACTCTACAAAGGTGCCCATGAGGATTGATGGCATTGAGGCGAGGGGCCTGGATGAGAACTTGGAGCTCATTGTTGATAGGACGCCCCGCTTTGGCTGTCTTGCCAGGAGCACACCGGAGCTCATAGTCGAACGGCTCACAAAGAAGGCTAAGGGGAAGAAACAAGAGGTCTACTCGAAGATATTAGAGAATCTAACGCGCGACCGATCTAGCTAGACAGTAAATTATGGACCCCGTAAAGGTTGGGATGAAAACGCAGAAAGTTCTGGTCTTTGGCGATACACATATGCCGACGCGAACGGACTCGATACCTCCCAGCTTCTATGAGCAAATAAAACAGACACAGTACAATCTAGCACTAGTGACAGGTGACATAGTGCGCGAGCAGGCCATGAGAGCAGCCCTTCCTCCCCTGCCCAAGTGCTACATCGTCAAAGGCAATATGGACTATGGTCACGATTACAGGTTCCACGAGCAATTACAGATTGAGGACGTGAACGTTCTTCTGCTTCATGGCACGCAACTAAGACCAAGGGGCAGCATCAAGCAATTTCACGAAATAATCTGCCGCGTAGGCGCAGACATCGGCATTCATGGTCATACCCACAAGCCCGCGATTGACCTCTATGAGGGCAAGCTGATAATCAACCCCGGCACAATTTCAGGTGCCACAAGCGGCTGGAAAGGACGTGATGATGCCAGTTTTATCGAACTTGAGATATCCAGCAGCGAAGTGAGAGTGATTCTCCACAACACCGATTGGCACTTCGTGAAGAAATCGGAGATGCTATTCAGCAAGAAGAATGGTGACATGTTTCGCTCAGAGTAATGGACAACGACCCACACGATTTCAGGCTGCAGAACCCCATGGATCAGGGCTGAGAAGCTGCACATAGACTTTCACTAATATCCTAGTGGCTTCTACACTTGCTCTTCGCATTGTAGCATCATCGAGAGGGGTTGAACCGCCACCTTTCTTCGAGAACATACTCCTGAGCCTGCTCATGATGGCGCCTCCCGAGTCGCTAGGTCTGGAAATGGCAGCAGTCTTAATCTCCTCTTCTGGGTCAATGTCCCGCATGAACTTCAGCTCAGAGAAGAACTCAGCCAATGTTCGTTTGACTGCCTTCTTTGGGACAGTATCCTCTGGCAGGATTGAGGCCAAATCGAGGGTCTGTTTTCTGAGTCGACGCGTTATAATGGACTGAACAGTTTCAGCAAACAATCTATTGGTTCCTGAGGCAATGCCTATTCCGATCATGAGCATGCGAATCCTGTCGAGGTAGAGTCCTGCATCGCTTCCCTTGATTTCCTTGTGGCTCATTGACGCTCGCCAGTCGTCGTAGACTTCTCTGACTTTGCGAATATCCTCTTCATGTTCACCCAGCTTGCTCAGTTCTTCCGGTGGAATGATTGGACACCAGAGCATGGGAATCATTTCGCTGTCTGTATTCTGCGGCGACATAGTCGTTTGTAGGACAATCTCTGTATTATTCCTTAGCTGTATCAGTACTTCTGCTCAAGTTGCTGGAAAATCCATTGTAGCAGGGCCAAACCAATGACTCTGCGCGGGCAATCTCTTTCAAAAGGGGGAAGGGATTAAACCATAGTGCTGGTTGTGATTCCTATACCACAGTACACGGTGAAGATAGAGGTTATTGACATTCTTGGTGAAGGAAACTGTTCCATGGATCAGAAGATTGGAGATGTCTACAGCTATCCTGAAGACAGGGGCAAGATATGCCCGACTTCGTTCTGCATCATGTGGCCAATGATACTGGTCATGCTATCAGGAGGGAGATTCGACGGTTTTGAAGATGATGGGACTAGTACGACGGTAGGTTGTAGTGACTATAGACATCAAGTTGTATACAAAATCACCCGGAATGCGATACCAGACTCGTAGCAGAAGAAGTGGCGCCTTTAATTTCAACTTCGATTTTGCTCATTTTTACTGACTCCTGATACTCTAGGCTTACAAGAGGTATCTGATTGGAATCACATGAATCCAACCACAAAATCCAGGTCAACATTCCCGCGAAAAAAGACGATTGAATAGTAGATGGAGAAGTGGAGGCGCACTCAGTCCCTTGTCAGCATGTTAATCAAGTTTCTATTTGGATTCGAGATAGGGATTCGTATGGACATTCACATCGAGTGGGGCGTTGAAGATAAACACAGAAGCGTAATCTCAGAGATACTCTACGACTCTCTTAGTGAGAAGTTCACTCCTGTCTTTGGTGATCGTTCTAGGGGGGTTCCATTTGTCAAAGAAGCCCTAGTCCAAGATAGGGTTGTAGTTGCACAGGTCAATCGTGAAGTAATCGGCGTCGCAGGCCTGCAATTTCACAACAAAGGATACTTGGACACATCATTCTGGAAATCATGGAAGCTACTTGGATGGGGCGTATTCCGAATGATCATCAATGGATGGATTCTGGAATCGAAAGTTCCCAAGGACACACTCTATCTTGACACCATCGCAGTCGCAGAACATAGCCGTGGCAAAGGCATTGGAGTAATGCTACTCAATGAGATCATCCAGTTTGCACATAGTGAGGGCTTCTCTTGCGTGAAGTTATCAGTCATTGATACAAATACTCGAGCAAAATCTTTGTATGAGCGCCTCGGATTTAGAGAGGTTGCAGTTGAGAAAGTGCCTTATCCCTGGAGTCGGACTTTCGGTTTTTCAAGCGCAATAAAGATGGTCTTAGGTGTTTAGACAGACAAGTGGCGCCGCCGGGAGTAAGATACAAAGCTCGATTTTTCAACTTTTTCAAAGTTGCAGGTGCGGTCCAAGCCTACTCCCTTCGATATCTCTGTTTCCTTAACATTGCGAAACAGCAACGTTAATATTGCAACCCCAGGGTCAAACCGACTCGAACCATGCCGCCGTGGCTCAGTTGGTAGAGCGACAGCCTGTTACCTTTCAACCGATTGGTTGAGAGCCAGACAGTTGTAGTGCATCACATATCGTGGTGTGCGGCTAATGGTCGGAGGTTCGAGAAACGTCATGAGCTCCATGACGTACGACACCCCTCCCGGCGGCGCTTCCACACACTCCTCCAACCTTTCAGAACGCTCTTTGATAATGCTGTTTACAGCTTAGTCACTCAGCTCTCTTCCGCTGCCAATTCTCCACAACTTGCTTCTTCTCGATGTCGTTCGGAGGACAAATATCAGCCCATCGAAGAGCATCATCCACACCAGTCGTGGACGCTCTCCATCTTACAGATACTCTGCCAGTGGCAAGGGAGTATCTGACTTGGTCGGGTAATAACGTGACTTGGATTCCGAGGCTCTCAGCTATTCGACATTCATCTCTAATTAGCCAATTAGGATTTTCATTTATGGCCTGAACGAGATTCCTGGCAGCATCTGCGAACCCATAGTCTTCATGTGTTTGCAGTTCTTTTAGGAATCCATAGGAAATACTTTTTCGCCTAACCAGTTTCTCGCTCTTCGTCCCAAATTCCTGTATTAAGCTGACTTCGTTTTCCGAGATTCTCTGTTCGAACTCGGAATCAACAGTCTTGTTACCGACATGAAGTGCATGACTACGATTCCATCCGAACCCGGTTGACGGATGGAACCAGCCATCCTCAGGGATTAGCTCCTCAAGATAGGCAGTTCGCACTCTCTCTGAGCTATTCAGAATCCTCTCAGGAAGGCCAGGATTATGGATGGCTTTGTTTCCAGGTATCATCCCCCATTCTATCAGAGCCAATCCAATCTGAC
>DAOWNS010000029.1 GCA_030642465.1 Candidatus Thorarchaeota archaeon
AGAGAAGTAGGCCAGCTCGACAGAGCCGCACACATTGTTGATACTTTGGAAGAGATGGCACGATCTAAGAATCACAGAATGATGCTTGCACTTGTGGAGAATCTTAGAGGCAATATCTGCAGCTTCCGCGGAGAGTTCGATCGGGCAAAGGAGCATTACCTTCGGTTACAAAGTGCGAGTGCCAAGCTATCGTTTGACCTCGGACACGCGATGGCTCTAAACAATCTTGGTAACTTGATGCTCAGCATGCTGAAACTTGAGGAAGCCTTCGATTACCTTGATGGCGCCCTTGAACTCATGCAGGTGGAGTATGGCAAAATCATGCCACTGACGAACCTTGGTGAGCTTTCAATCATTATGGGCAGATATGAGGATGCCGAGAAGTACCTCACCCAAGCAATCCGTATAGATGAGAAAGTGAAACGAGGAGTATTGGAACCCTACACGTGGTATGCAGTACTCCTGACTAAAACCTCCCGATATCCAGAGGCAAGGAAGTACTTGAAGAAAGCGAAAGCTATGGCAAAGATCTCTGAGAAGCCGCTTGAGCAAGGGGCATACCTGTATGCAAGGGGTGTCTATGATACATCACAGCATAAGTTTCCAGCTGCCATCAAGCATTTCGAGAAGGCACTCCGAACAGCAAAGGACAATAACATCCTTGAGTTGCTTGTCCACATTAAGCCCCAGTTTGCCAGGATGTATGTGGAATCGCATGGTGTTACACAGGACCCTGAAGACATAACAAGTGCAGCCTATCATATCGGTGACCTCGTTCAAATTTCGAAGGAACAGGGACTGCAAGACTTGTACGCAGAAGCGCTTCTGCTTCGCAGTGACATAATGAAGCTTGCTGGAAAAAGGCTTGAAGCCAAAGGGGACCTTGAGCGTGCTATGAGCGTTGCATCTTTCACTGGAAACTCCAGAATAGAAGAGGAAGCAAATGTTAGACTCAAAGAGGTCATTGCACCTGAAGCCCAGGCAATGGAGATGGACCGTGAAGGATTCTCCAAAGCAATTGACCGCGTATCCGCATTCAAGCCCGCGGGAAGTCTGAAACAAGTGCCCACTCCAACAGTAAGTGCTCTGATTGCAATAGATCGTAACTCCGGTTTGCCAGAGTACGTATACTACTTTGACACCAAGGTCCAAGTTGATAGCACACTTGTCAGTGGATTTGTCACAGCGATATCCTCGTTCACAAATGAGCTGATGGAAACTCAGGGGCTTCTAAGGTCAATCAACCATGAAGGTTTTGCTCTTCTTATGGAACATACAGAATCTAGGACAGTTGCATTAGTGGCCAGTGAAGAGACCTTTGATATCAGGTACTTGCTTCGTGAGTTCAGCATGAAGTTTGATGAGAAGTATCCCACACCCGATGCGTCAAGGGGAATCGATTCAAAGGATTATGATGATGCGAATACTCTGGTTACGCAGATCTTCAATTCTGTGATGGGAACGGGGAAAGCGTAGGAGCAGTCAGCTGCGCTTATATCGCTACGCAATCTCAGATTGGCGTACAAGGTAACACTCGAAGACATCAGAACAGGAGATTCTTGAGAAAATCCAGATAAGGGAAAACCAAAAAGCAGAGTTCAAGCAACGCCTTACGAAAACTGATCTCAAGCAGGATAGACGACAGAAACTGGTCACGCGAATAAGATACATGACTTGTGACAGTCCATTTGAAGGCAGATTCCTACTTGGGATAGAGGACGTCAGTGGGAGAGAATGGATTGTAAGTGGGCTGACTGAGTCCAAGCTAAAGACTGCTGAAAGCGTATTGCTGGAAATTTGCAAGGAGGCAGATGTTGAGATAATCGAGGAAGAGCGCATCGAAACCGCTCAGGGTCTGGTGGGCATCTATCTCTTGAAACGTACCGCCGCTCTTGAAGTGAAGGAAACGTGTTCCATCAATGTTGCCGGAAGAGTGAACTCAGGAAAATCCACACTCATTGGGGCTCTTGTTACAGGTCAGCCTGATAACGGCAGTGGGCGC
Organism: Candidatus Thorarchaeota archaeon; assembly: GCA_030642465.1. Taxonomy (GTDB): domain Archaea; phylum Asgardarchaeota; class Thorarchaeia; order Thorarchaeales; family Thorarchaeaceae; genus WTCK01. The sequence continues at coordinate 2,003 of DAOWNS010000029.1, forward strand.
GCACGGGCATTCCTCCTGAAACATCCGCAAGAAATAACGCGCGGCCAAACAGCCGATATCCATCTAGCTTTCATGGGATTCTCTGAGGATGGCGAGTGCATACATCTTGAAAACCCTCTAAGCAAGGAGGAATCCGCCAGAGTGCTAGATCAATCCGCAAAAATACTGACATTCTTTGACGCGCCGGGACATGAAGAGTACAGTAAGACGATGATTAGAAGCATCCTGGGTGCTGATGCGCAATACGGTTTGGTTCTCATACCGGTTCCAGAGGAATTCAAGCTTATTCGAAGTGAAGAGAACAAGACTGGAATCAGACGACTCGATGATATCACAAGAGAACACATGATTCTCATGGCTAGTCAAGATGCTCCTTTGATTGTAGTAATGTCTAAGATGGACAAAGCAAAACCGGAAGAAGAGATGCTGGTTACCGAGGTCGTACGAAGCACACTGAAGGAAATCGGAAGGATTCCAGTCAACATCACAGAACCGGGGGATATTCCGCCATTGGTAAAGGAATTGAGCCACGGTACGATTGTGCCAGTTCTGCAGTTGGCAGCAACTGAGCATGAGTCCCTAGAGCTCTTTACCAAGCTCCTGAAACATCTTCCCTCAAATTCAAGGAATGTGGACGTGACAAGGCCAGCCCGGGCGTATATTGACAAGGTATACCGAGGAATCAGAGGCACGAACGTTGTTGTTACAGGAACTGTGAACTCAGGCGTTTTCAAGAAAGGACAATCTGTGATGTTAGGCCCTGTTGAAAATGGAGATTTCATCAATGGGCGCCTCTTCTCAATTGAGATGTTCAAGAAACGAGTAAGGGCGCTAAGGTCCGGAGACCTGTTTGGGTTCGATATCAAGGATGTTGACAAGCACTTGGTTCGTCGAGGACAGGTAGTCGCTGACCCGGACGATACCATAGTGAGTTGTCGGGTTTTTGAAGCTAACATAGTCGTCACTAGACACCCAACGCGCATCACGGTTGGATATGCACCAGTCTTTCAGTCCCACACCATTCAACACACTGTGGTCCTTCGGAAGATCTATGATGCTGATTATCTCTGTGTGGGGGATTTCGCAAGGGTAAGACTTGAATTCATGTCACATCCTGAAGCGGTCCAAATTGGGGATAAGATAGTGCTGAGGGAAGCTAACACCAGAGCAATAGGTACAATCGTGGAAACGGTCAACTAGACCGCCCATCACTCCACATGAGACCCTCATGGTTGTCTGGAAACACATCTTCACAGCGGAGGAACCCTCGGGATGAATCGACACGTGCAATGGGGTATACTCCGAGTCCAGCTGCAGCAGCGGCTAGGAGGATTTCCTTCCCCCCCAGATATGTGGTGCTGAAACAATCGCATAACTGCGCTCAGAAACCTCAAAGATAGTGGCCTCAATTGCATGGGCTGAAATCGTAGCCCTGACTGCTTCTGTATTCCCAACAATGAGATAATCGTGTTTGAGTCCAAGATGATTGAAGTCAGGCACAAGCACGATACAATCCTTCTTTATCAGAGCCTCTAGCCGTTGGGGTGAGCCAATCAACGTATTCGAGAGAACATCTAGTCGACTGTCTGCAAGACGACCCAGTACTGCTCTCTCCCCTGATTTGATCTCCGTGTCCTTCAGCACTAGATTGGCTTCAAATGTTGCTTCTCTCCTTAATGGGACACCCAAAGAATGTAGTGCCCATCGCAGCACGTCCTTTCCATGCATCGCTATACCGGTGGGTTTGGGAAGGAAGTCTTCGATATTCAACATATAGTAAATTGACTTCAAGGGGAAAGCGCCGCTTGGTCTGATGGTAAGAAATTGTTTCTTGTGCCCCGCGATGCATTCAACCTCAAGCCACGTCGAGTTATCCTTCTGAGAAGTTTCCGAGGTTTCCACAGCCAGTTGGATTCCAAGTGGAATAGGATTGCAGAGCACTCTTGGTGCCAAATGAATCGCATCAAGAAAATGACGTCGTGTTGCCAGCTTTCGGGGCTTAACCAAAGTCTTGCAGAATCCCTGTATAACGTGATAGTGTTCGGTTCCCAAGGCGACCTCCAGATTTCCGTGAATAATCTTCAGAGCCTCAAGCAGGGACTCCCCATTAGTTGGCTCGTTCAGTTTCTAAAGGAGTGACAGAACCCACGAGAAACCCCGATCGCTGTAAGTGTCGGAGTGCTTCACGAGATGATTGACAAGAGGCTGAAACGGCGTTCCTTTTGTGTTCTCTCTCCAGATTCTCAGCCATTGTTTTCTGGTCGTGCCCTTAAGCAACGAGAAGGCGAGCGCATTCCCAATTGAACTGGAGAATGCCAAGTTCACATTGTTATTTCTCAGTAGCGCGAGGAATGCAGCACGTATCACTATGCCTGGAGACCACTCTTCTTTCAGCGACTTCTCAGCGAAAAAGATAGCTCCGTCATCGTCAATCTGAAGACCAAAACTTTGCAGCCCGGCTCCAACAATCTCCTTCGTCACGAAGATTGTGGGAAAATCAGGTTCACTCTGTGCGAGCGAGCGGGAAACCTTTCGGATGGCCCGCGAAAGCGCAGACCTGAGATCCTCGGTAGCCTCCATGCGCAGTTCTTCTTCTGTGAGTGGTATGGGTTTCTCGAACTTGCTCAGCAGGCGAGAGGTTTTACGAATTCGGAAATACTGGGATTCGTCCAAATTCTCTGCACCTAACATAACGCCAGCCTGGTTGAACATGTAGATCCTTACACGATCAAGATTAACAACAGCCACCAAGAATGCAGTGCCTTTCAGCGATTTGAAGTGCTTCCGAATTGTTGACGCTTTCACGCGAAGAATCTCAACGGCTGCGGCCCCTGTATCATGAAACTGTTTCTCGCCGAAGGAGGCTAGATCCTTCGGAACTCCTCTGCTGCGCTTCTGCATCTGAGGTCCCTCTCAGGATGTGCTCCGCTTCACCTCAGTATTAGATAAGGATGACTGCATAGATGCCTTATACGACATGCTTAATTCATTGGAATCCCCAAGAATGGTTAGTGTGAAATATGCAGATGGATATGTCTTTGCTCGCTATTTGGTGGGGTTTGCCATTGGCAATACTTCTAGGTAGGGCTGGATTGGCCGCATACAAGACAAAGAAGAAGAGACAAGAACTCTTGGAACTGGAGAAAAATACAACTCCGTTCACAAGAAAGCTCTAGAGTGACTAAGCAGATTGACTTGCAGATTCATGCTTCTCGTACGTGGGCATCAAGATGTCCCTCGTGCTTTTTGTATTCATGACGACATCAAGAACTTCTTCATCTCTCTTTAGGATACATCCCAAGAACTCGTACGTGAATTTGTCTAAGCGGATGTTTACGCCTCTACGCGGAACCTGTGTAAGGAGCAAGACAATCGAGAAATCTCCACGTGGTAGCTGATTGAGAATACCTCGTTTCATATCTGGTTCTAGCTCGCCCTCGAGCTGACGCGTCATAACACCACGTTCGATGAAGTTGTAGCGGATGCGCTCGAAGTCGCCGGTCGAACTCTTCTTTGGTCTAATGAAAGAGATTGAATACCCAAGACGCTTGAGTGAATTATAGCCTATCACTGTTCTGTAAAGCGGAGGACTCAGTGGTTCTAGTTCCACTTTTCTAAGCTCGACGATTTCGTCATTCCTTTTAACTTTCAGGTTCACGTGTTCACCGTCCCGATGCGAAAAGGCTCCAATGTGTTAGGAGCCAATGCCCGAATAAAGCCTTCTGAGTAATCAATCCGCGAAAGCACCTTCTTTCTTTAGGATCTTCACCTTAACAGAGAGCCCTGGGCCGTATCCACCAAGTCCGGTCGACGATACAACCCTGTGGCAAGGAACTATCGGACCAAGTCTGTTGGTTGCCATTACGTTACCCACGAATCGGGCTGCGCCGGGAACTCCAGCGCGACTCGCCAATTCGCCGTAGGATGCCGTACTCCCTCGTGGAATCTCGAGTGCAGCTTTCATTACAGATTTCTGCTTCGGCGTAAGTCCGGAAAAGTCAAGCTTGATTCCAGCGACCTTTGCACGCTCGTTCCCTTCCGCAATGTCATGTACAACATTGAGAACTCTAATGTGCTCTTTTAGAGAGCTCAACTCAAGCCCGCTCCCGCCAACTGCTTTGATTGCATCCTCTGCAGTGTTTCGAGGAAGGCTTGTAGAATAAAGGCCTGCTTCGGTGAATAATCCAGCCGCGAACACACCGCTACGTTCGAGTGTGGCAACAACTCGTTTGGACTCATTCCAATTGATTTGGTTTTCTAATCCCATCTGTTCCAAACTCCAGTTCTGCAGAGCTCGCGATGCATTTCACGCAGTCATTTGGCTCAACTGAGAGGATTCTACATATGAACCGGCATGTTATAACCATGGTCTATCTAGCGAATCTCTCCAAATTTCCTCACATATGAACCGAACACTTGCTAACCACAAGACCAAGAATTGAACTCAACTCCGGGTCGCTCTTCTTAGCACCCATCATTCGCCATCCACCATCAGGATTCTGTGATGAAACAATTAGGCCAATTCCATTCTTGACAAGTTCCTGCTCCTTCTTAGTATTTGGTGGACCAACTGAGTGAAGGTCAACCATGTCACAGGTCAATTCAGTTTTCACCGACTCTTTTAGACGTTGCAGAAGGGCGGCACGACCATCTTTGTACACCTTGTTGTTAGAGTTCACACCAATCGCTTTCAGTGCTGGAAGGATGTTGCCTGTGCTTAACGGATCTGATATGTTCTGACCTTTGAAATCTGGCCAGTTTCCATCTTCATGCTGTGAGTATAGGAGAAAATCTCGAGCGCGCCTTAGCCGCTCCTCGTCATCATATTCAAAAAGACAGAGTGTATCCAACGCCTTTCCAGTGAGCCACGTAATGCTCTTACCTACAGGATACCATTCTCTTCCGGTGGTTGTGCCCCACTTGTCTTCAATCAGATCATTGAGATTCAAGGTTTCTGCAAACCCTCCATTGTTTTTCTGCCTGGCCACAAGAAACCCAATCATTTGCTGAACTAGATGTTGGTGCGAGGCTTTGTACTTGTGAATCAAATGCAGTATCTCAGCAGTTTCCTTGACTGAGCTAGGGTTTCCAGATGCAATGTTGAATGGAACGCCTCCATCCGGATTGAGTGTGTTCCCCAGCTGATCAAGTGTTTCTTCCAGAAGCTGCGATTCAATGTCATAACCAGCTGAAAGCAATCGTAGCTTATCAGCGATGCTGCCATTGTTCAAAATGAATTCCTCAAGATTGTAATGAAGCTCAATTATTGGTTTTGTCAACACATTTCCTCCTAGTAAGGATAGAATCTAGTGATGATACAACAATCACTATAGAATAACGACACAGTTCTGACAGTTCATTCCGTCATCGAACACATAGTGCATTTTTGCTAACTTAAAGCTTGTTCAGGGCTATTCAATCTTCAGAACTAAAATGTTCCAAGATGGCTTTTCTGCGCTCACGGCGCTCGTCTTCGGACATCTCATCTCCTGACTTGCTTTCTTCCTCCACAATGACAATTTTCTCGCGGGGGGAGTGCTTGATGCGATATTCAACCTTGTATGGAGGTGGTTTTCGAACGACACGCTCATGGCCGCAATCCTTGCACTTCAGAACTGTCTTTTTCCCTTCTTTCTTTGGCAGCATAAGCGCGCCACATTTCTCACAGAACTGCAATGCTTCAACTCCTACATCTAATGGTTCTCGTGCTCGCAGTGGCTTACCATTTAAGTTTGACGTTTTGTCGAATTCGGGGAGAGATTCTCGTTTAGGGGACAATGGTCGTCTAAAGAAACACTTATGAAAGAGGTCCGCACGCCACGGCCTGCAGCTACCAACGAGATAGGGCGGAACAGTTCATGGTGCGTGTCATTCCATTCAAAGCATATAGATACGACAAGTCCAAGGTCAAGAATTTGTCGCAGGTTGTAACGCCTCCATACGACGTGATGAAGGGCGAGAAGGTTGACGAGTTCCAAGGGCGTTCCGAGCATAGTATCGCGTGGATTATCAAGAATAAGCCAGAAGAGGGTGACACGAGCCAAAACAACCAGTACACTCGAGCCGGTAATCTACTCAATAAGTGGATCGACAGTGGTATATTAGTGCCCGATGATAGAGAGAGTTTCTATGCATATGGTCAGAACTTCAAAGTTAATGGTAAAGCCCTTTTCCGATTTGGTTTCATTGGGCTCATCAAGCTCGAAGAGTTCGCCAAGAATGTTAATGCGAGCAAGGATATTTTCAAAGGCGTTCTTCAGCATGAGGAAACCTTTCCAAAGGATATCCAAGATAGACTCAATCTGTCCAGGAATTGCATGGCACAATTTGGTCAAATCTTCGTCATCTACCCGGACCACAAAGGGGATGTTGACGGCGTTCTTGAGAAGTACATGAAGAACAAGCCAACAATAGAGGTCACAGATTCTGAGGGAATACGCCACAGGCTATGGCGCATTGAGAATCCAGAAGATACCAAGATGATTACCAAACATATGGAGAACAAGTATGTCATTATTGCGGATGGCCACCATCGGTACAAGACCGCACTCGCACTCTCTGAAGAGAATCCCAACTTGGAATCCGCTAAGTATCGGATGCTTACATTCGTAAACATGGGCAATCCTGGGCTAGTAATCCTTCCAACTCATAGACGGATACAGAACCTCGAAGCTTTTTCCAAGGAGAAACTCTTGGAGCAGCTTCATGCTCACTTCAAGGTTGTGGAGTTCAAATCCAAGGACGGAATGTTTGATTTGATGGACAAACAGTTTGAAGATGGTAATCACGCATTCGGACTTTTCATGGATGATGGCAAGTTCTACGCTCTTACCTTGAAGGATAAGCGAATCATGGACGATCTTCTTCCAGATAAATCGGAAGAACTTCGCGGATTGGATGTAGCAATACTGCATACATTGATTCTGGACAAGACGCTTGGAATCGACAAGAAAAAGCTCGCAGCAGGCAGCATTAAGGGCGGAGGTTACGTGTCATACATCAAGGGAATCGGCGACGCGGTTGACGAATCAATAAAGGCTGTCGAAGCCGATGCTCAAGTCGTGTTCTTCATGAATCCAACTCGCATTGGAGAAGTAGAGGCGGTTTCAAGGAACTTCGAAGTTATGCCTCAAAAATCGACTTTCTTCTTCCCGAAAGTTTACACAGGCTTCACGATTAACAAATTAGAATAGCAAGGTGAAACACATGACAAAAAGAGTATACAACTTCTATGCAGGCCCTGCAACAATGGCGCTCCCCGTCATAGAGCGGGCTAAGAAGGAACTACTGGATTTCCAAGGTACAGGAATGTCAATCATGGAGATCTCTCACAGGTCGAAAGAGTATGATAAGGTGCATCACGACGCAATGGACCTTGTCGCTGAGCTGATGGGACTCCCAAGCGACTACAAGGTGATGTGGCTACAGGGCGGGGCATCATCTCAGTTCTACCAGGTGCCGCTGAACATGCAGATCCCAGGAAAACCTATGGAGTATGTGAACACAGGGGTTTGGTCCAAGAAGGCGATTGCTGAGGCAAAGCATTACGGGAACGTAAGGGTTGTTGCTTCGTCGGAGGACAAAACATTCTCTTACATTCCAAAAGATTTGAACTTCAGTGACGAAGCAGCATTCGTGCATATATCCGGCAACAACACGATATATGGCACAGAATGGAGCGAAGAGCCCAAAGTTCCATCAGGCGTGCCACTAGTATCTGATATGTCATCGAGTCTCATGAACAGGGTCATCGACCCCAAGAAGTACGGAGTCATGTACGCAGGAGCACAGAAGAATTTGGGCCCGGCTGGAGTAACCTTGGTGATTGTCAGAGAAGACCTACTTAACAGAGTTCCAGAGAAAGCACCAACGATGCTGAAGTGGAGTACGCATGTTGCTAAGGACTCCATGTTCAACACGCCTCCTGTGCTTGCGATTTATCTCTGCAAGCTCTCTCTAGAGTACACAAAGGAGATTGGAGGTGTTCCAGAGCTAGAGAAGAGAAACAAGGAGAAGGCAAAGATGCTCTATGATGTGATAGATGGATCTGGCGGCTTCTACAAGGGTCATGCAGAGAAGGACTCGAGGTCCCTCATGAACGTGACGTTCAAACTAAAGGAGAAGGATTTGGAATCCAAGGCCGTGGAAGAAGGCTTGGCAAGAGGTCTCGTAGGTCTCAAAGGACATCGTTCAGTGGGCGGAATGCGAGCATCGATTTACAACGCTATGCCTATTGACGGCGTTAAGGCCCTAGCAGAGTTTCTCAAGGAATTTCAAGAGAAGAACGAGTAGAATCATTTCAAAACTGGAGGCGGCTAAGAGCCCCTCCGCTTCTACTTTTTGCGGGCTATTTACCCGCACGCCGCTTTGAGAACTTGTTAACAACCAGTTGGAGCTGTTCCTTCATCTCCGGAATCGAAGATTGTTCCAGTACTCCGTTGTAAGTTCGCCTCATGATGGATCCATCTACTTGCACGTCCAGATTGCGCATGGACCTGCTTTTGAAGAAAGTTCTAAACACCGAAACGATAGGAATCAAAATACCACCAGGCAACTTATTCTTCAGGAGATCACGACAACCTCCACAGTCCACCAGCACAACTGTGTGCTCCCCATCTACGAGAACCTCGATTGGGAGATGCTTTTTTGGACCTCTCGAGATACGTCCAGCTCTCTCACTGTATTCCAGCTGGAACTCACCAAGCTGCTTCATTGTGTATCTCGTGGGTACGTTCCATGGATAAGTGTATCCTCACCTAACTCACGCGTGACCTTCTACGGGTGAGAAGCATCGCAATCACTATGAACGCTAGGATAGCAGTGAGCATCATGGCGATTAGGAGGTAGTCGGGTTCGTCATGTGGAGGCGGTGATGAAGTTGTTGTTGTAGTCGTAGTCCCCGTCGAAGACTGGACATTGTATGTGTAGTCATCTGATACAGCCCAGTTGCCTATAGTGTCAACCGCATAGATCCTGTACGTGATGTCAGTTCCAGCTGCGAGTTGAGGTATTGTTCCTTCGTAATGAGTACCATTGTACACCATCGTAACGTTGTTCCATGCAGTTCCACTGTAATAGGACAGAATAACCGTCGCTACAGCAGTGTCATCAGTCACCACTACTCCGATTGTAACATTGAGTAGATCAGTCACGTTTGTGGGAATCCGAACAGGTGTTCCAATTATTGGAGGGTTGCTCTCGTCAACAATTGTTGTGTAGCTATATACTGACGTCGTGTTGATATTGCCTTCGGTGTCGTTCGCCCAGAAGAAGTATTGAACGGTCGTCCCCAATGTCTGCCCAGGTATTGTGGCACCGTATGTTCCAGTATCATTAGTCGTCGCGACTATGTGGAATGTACTCCAAGAGTCTGTTGTGTAGTTCAACAGAACCATATCAAGCCCTGCCGCGTTCACGGGTTCTGAGGCATCAATTGATACAGCCACATCACGTCCCTCTCCGGGAGTTGTAGCATTGCGCCAAGGGTTACTCAATGTTGGCCCAACCGTGTCACCTACCATAAATGTGCCATTCAAGCCCTCCACGTCATTTCCTGCACTGTCGTTAGCAAAGATACTATACCATACTACGTGAGAAAAGCTGAATGGGCCAATAGACGCTGTAAAGTTCCCCGATGGTTGCTGTGTCATCTCCGCATAGGTTGGGTCAGTCCAGCCACCAATCTCGTACTTCAAGAAGACTCTTGCTGAACCTGAGTCATCTGTCACATTGGCTTCAAACGAAGGCGTGTGATGATACTCCACGTTAGATGGTGCTTGCTGAACTGAATGAATCACTGGCGGGTTCAAATCAAAGCTCAGAATAGCACCAAGAACATCCAGTTTTCCGTGACCCCATATGGGATTGGGCACAGCACCAGTAAAGCCATCAGTGGCGGCAGTGGATTCGATTATCTCATTCACATCGCTGCCAGCTGAAGAGTTAACTTGAAGGATGAGAGCAGCACAGCCAGCCACATGTGGTCCCGAAGCGCTAGTGCCGCTGAATAGGCGGTAGCTTCCAAACTGCTCACCGAACGGGAGAGCCCCGAATCCATTATACCATGTTGCCCAAGAAGAGGCATTAGCATAGTCGGAAACCACATCGAAACCACCCGGCGCAGCGACGCCCTGCTTCTGAACTTCGTCTATTCGTGGACCTCGGGATGAGAAACTGGCAATATCACCGATTGTGGCAGGGCTAACCAAGTTTCTAGTTCTGTAACTGGCAACGCTCAAGGCTTGGTCAGCTGTGGAGGGCCAGGTGATCTCATAGTTGTCTGATATGTCACTCAGCCAGATTGCACCTCCACTCCATGAGCTGCTTGCATCCGAGATGTAGGAGTGAAATGTTGTGACCGAGGGGCTGGTTACGTTGATTTGATGGAATGGCGGTGTGCCGAGTACTGTAAGCGGGAGTGGAGCGGTAGTTGAGTAGATGTGAATTCCCAACATTCTGGTTGAACGACCAGACGTGGAAATGAACGATTCAATCCAGAGGGTGTTAGGGCCAACGATGATTGGCGCTTCTAGGAACCAGTTGTAATATCCAACGCTAGGATGAAGGTATGTTATATTGAACG
>DAOWNS010000234.1 GCA_030642465.1 Candidatus Thorarchaeota archaeon
AATGTTTGTTCCCCAATTCAATAGAGCCATTCAAACGCCTTCCTCCAAGTTACGCTCGAACCGGAATAGGGGTTGAGATAGATTGTCTTGAAGAATTCTCCAAGTACATCCTCCTTCACTGCCTTCGTAAAGGCGGGTAAAACGAAGTCAATCCGACCAAATAGGTACGTGAATATGTAGGGCGCCCACAGGTTCGGGTCGCCATTCTCACTAGTGGGGCCAATGAATCCGATGGTCGATTGTGCCGTTGCCCTTTCTCTGAACCCGTACTCCATCATGTACTCTACTGTTTCTTCAACAGTCTTGCCCTCCTGATTGAGCATGATTGCAGCATTGATCGTGACCATCCTCCCAAGCATACCTATTGACCTAAGGGCATGAAGCTCACGGTTCACAACGACCTTATCGAGAAACTCGCGGGCTGTATCAGCCGTTCCCTCCGAAATCACACAACGCCCGGTATGAAGTGGTATGATTGCAAGGTCGGTGAAGCCTCTTTCAAGGTACGCCTTCTCGCGCCAGAGATTCGATACATGATGCTCGTATTCATGGTAGGTGAGGAACAGAAGTGAACGCTGATTCATTGGCCTGTCTGTATTGATGGCGTTCACTGATTTGAAGCCACCCAAATAGTAGTTATACCCGGACCAAGGCTTGTTTGTGACAGCCCGACAATCCACGCCTTTGTCTGTCAAGTCTGTCCCCATGAGTGCAAAGACGTTCTCCCCGAACATCTGACCAACCTCCACAACAAGGTCCTGAAGGTCCCCTTCAACCATCTGCTTCAGTTCGTCGCCCTTGATCTCACCAAGTTGCCGGAATCGAATGATGCGCTCTCGCAAATCGTCGCCAGGATAGTCAGCGAACGCCTCGTCAGCCACGGCAGTTGCTTTCGTGATATCTGATGAAGAGAACCCGTCTGCTGAAACATGGAACAGGCCATCAACCAAATCGGCATAGGAAATGCCCTCTCCTGCGAGCCAGCGCACAAGAATCTGCAGCGATTCAATCTCCCCCACCAGGTACAGGGATCTGAGATCGGAATCAACCTCATCACGTATCAGGTCTGCCAGCGACTCCATCTCATTAACTAGAGTTACTGGGTCTTTGTCAGACTGCTGGTTCTTTGGGGCAAGCTCTTCGGGCCCGAAGTAGGCGTCCACGATGCTAATCCCTGTCAAGCTCTCAGTGAGATGCCCAACTTCCCCACACAGTCGAACGTACTGTTCTATCACGTCCATTGGCAACATCCAGCATGTTCAGGCAACCTACTATTGAGTTTGTTGGCGCAATAGGGCCTCAAGATCATCAGTTCCTCCATGCATCTCGACTAGCACGAACATGAACACCTCATCAATCCTGTAAGGGATGGAAACCACTGTTCCAGGATTTGCATGCATCCTTGCATAGTCGAATATCTTGTCGAGTCTATGGCGGTCACCAAGCCACAACTGGGAGAAACAAGGGGATCTTAGATGACCACGATATCTGCTTCTATTATCTATCTTGTTCCGGATTAAGAGGGGCACCACAAACCGAGCAGACTCGGGCATTCGGAGGATGGTGGCTTTGGCCGCAGGTTGAACAACAGTTCGTTCTCATCCACCCAGATGTGTCGGTCTGTTGAGATAGAGGTTGTACATATTCAGACTCATTCATCCCCATCTTGCGCGCTTTCCAATATCGCGAAACGCTCTTTGCACCCCCTGCAATTGCGAATAGGATGATGCATGTGACTACTAATGCCAATTCCATGCTGAGTGACGAATCAGGATATTGAATCTCGACAGTTCCTTCAATATGTTTCCTGACAAGCAAGTCGTAATTGACGAATACAAGACGCCATTCACCGCTTGAGGGCACACTGAAGCTTGTCGAGTAAATTCCCACGCCACTTTGTATCCTATAGGCTGTCGCATTCTGTTCGTTAATCCAGAGGTCGTAATTCTCCGCATCGCAGATGAAGAAGGTGATGCCCGCTCCGGATGTAACCTCGAATTCCACATAGATTACATCGCCCTCATCAAGCTGGGTCCAGTTGTAACAATACACTGATGATTGGTCTACCCATATGTCGAGGTCAGCAAGAGGTCCTATATCATTCTCTTGAGCTGGTGCAGCAGCCTGTACCAATGCAGGGGCCATGACAATGATCAATAGAACGCTTGTGATGACTTCCCTCTTCACGAACATAACCCGCCTTAGTCTAGGAGAGTGCATCGAAGGAATATGTAGTTTCTCTTGACAGACTCCTCAGCTGCAACAGAAGACCAGCAAAATCGCAGGACTTGCAGCTCAGACAGCGGACTCTTACGTATTTCCACAGGCTATATAGCCCAATGGATTCAGTATTCACCTATTGTCACATTGTGACGCGAAACAAAATGCATCAGATGCATAGAAAGATGTGACGAAACATGAACAAGAGGGCCGCGTTTGTCGTTGCGATAGTCATTGTTGTCGGGGGCTCTGCCGCAGCAGTGTCTGTGTTCCAGCTATACGGGACAGAATTCCACTATGAGGCTCGTATGGCGAACGACTCCATCAACTCGTTTCTTCTAAGCTTTGAGAATATGGCGGATTGCAACCTGACAATTGGCTACATTGACGATCCATTGTTGACGTACTCTCTCGATATCAGCCTTTACGAACCCGGAACGCCCGGTTCTGCTTTTACTGTGAACCTCAAGGGGTCGTCAGGGAAATACCGATTACTCTTGAATGACGACATTAGCGACAAGAGAATCAAGTCCGTCAACTTGCTCCTTGGGTCAGCCATCAACTACACCATCCATGTCATTAGCTCCACGAACCTCAATTCCACAATAATCTTCTCGAACAATGCATATCTGTCCGGTGCTATGCCTGGTTTCAAGTACGATGCTTCAGGGACTCTGCGTTTTGGACTGGACGAAGATGTTAGGCCCAATTGGCTGTTCTTTGTGACGATTGATTCGGACGTAACAGCCATCTATATTGACCTTCCAGATGGCGTTGACGGAGAGATTGCCTTTTCATCCCTGACCGACTATCTTCTGGTGGATGTTGATGGGTGGGCTTACCGCGGTGATTACACGTATTCTACCGCGGTGGAGCTGACAGCGCCGGTGGTTAGAATTGGGGTCAGCGCGAATACTGCTGTAGTGGTTCTATATGACTAGTGCAGGGGATTGCGTTAGACTTCCTAGCCCTAGCACCACGCCTCCTGTTCCTTGCGCCTTTAAGGTTTCACAGGATTGAAAGAAGTCCGGCTACTCCCTCTCCGCCCATTCCGGCGAGCTGCTCTTTCGCAAGGGTTTCATAGTACTGTTTTATGATAGACACCATCAGCAGGATACCCGTCCCGCTCGCTAACGCGCCGAGGATATCCGCAGTTGCAGCAAGCACCCCTATGAGGAACCCGCCCAGACCTGCGACTATTGGAATATAGCGTTCGAGGAGACGTTCAAGAACTTTCTCGCTCCTCCTGAAGCCTGGGACAATGTACCCTGAGCCAAGAAGCTGTCTTGATACATCTCGCGGGGCAATTCCGCTGATATCCACCCATATTTTCGAGAAGCCCCAACATAGTAGAATCATAGCACCCGCATAGAACGCCACATG
>DAOWNS010000373.1 GCA_030642465.1 Candidatus Thorarchaeota archaeon
ATGCAGAGGGCCATTAACGCATCTCCCAAGAAAACAAGGATTGCAATCAGCTCGCTATCCGAAATGCCAATCAGGCTAAACCAGGCGTAAGCTGCGCTCTCCAAAGTGATGGGGGCTACACCAGCCGTTTCCACAAGGGCACTCAAAATGAAAGGACTGACTAGATACAATCCGATTCCAGCAATAACCAGTGTTTTACTCAAACCATCGCTGAGCCCGGTCATGTAGATCATGAGCCCAATTAGCACGAAAATTAAGTATCCACGAATCGAGAGGGCGAACATGACATTCAATACAAAGCTAATGAAATCCAACCAAGATGTGAATGGCCCGTCGAATACAGGTTGTTGGAGCATCTGATAGGTTGTAATGAATGGGTTCATGGACCTCACGCGTGTGAGTCACGATATCGGAATATATTCACCACTAAAGACAGAACTCACGTGAAGAATACCGTAGACTCGCTTCACTCTACGATGCCGGGCATTAGCACTCCGGCGCCATCAGGTTCTGTGAACAATGACTGGAACTCCCGATCAATCTTTTCCTCTATCGCGTCAATTGCGCCTTCGTAGGAATCCCAAGGTAAAGCCTTCATTCGAGCGATATTTCCGAGAACACTAAAATCCAGAATCTTCCGTACACTCACACCAAGCTTTACTGCAGCCGCCATTCGTCTAGAGAACTTGATGACTGTGCGCAGCATCCGATAGGTCTTTCCTATGGGGCAGTAGGTGTCTATCTCATGCAGGGCGCTTTGAGTCAGGAAGTCCTCCTTGATCATCCGAGCTGCTTCAAGAATTGCTCGTTCGGATTCAGGTAGTGCATCAGGCCCTACAAGTTGCACAATCTCCCTAAGCTCTTGGTCCTTTTGAAGCAGTGCCAAGGCATCTCTCACTAATTCTGGCCAGTCAGGACCAAGGTTTTCCTTGTGCCATTGTTCGAGCGTAATGTGATAAAGAGAATAGCTAGTCAGCACGTTGATTGCTGGGAAGAAGCGCCGCGCAGCGAGGTCTTTATCCAGAGCCCAGAATACCTTGACTATTCTGAGTGTGGCCTGAGTAACTGGTTCTGAGAAGTCGCCGCCCGGTGGTGATACGGCACCGCAGATTGTGATTGATCCAAGCCGATCATCGGAACCAAGGGGTTTGACTCTACCACCACGCTCATAGAACTGCGCAAGCCTAGATCCAAGATAGGCAGGATAGCCTTCTTCTGATGGTAGCTGTCCCAGACGACCAGATATTTCGCGGAGTGCTTCCGCCCACCTTGATGTGGAGTCAGCCATGAGTGCGACATCAAAGCCTTGGTCTCTGAAGTACTCAGCAATGGTCACGCCAACGTAAATCGATGCTTCTCGTGCAGCAACAGGCATGTTGGATGTATTCGCGATAAGGACTGTGCGATCCATCAGAGGATGCCCACTCTTGGGGTCTTTCAATTCGGGCCATTCCTCAAGAGCCTCGGTCATCTCATTGCCGCGCTCGCCACAACCAACATAGATAACGACTTGGGCATCGGCCCATTTAGCAAACTGATGCAGAGTGACAGTCTTGCCAGTTCCGAATCCCCCAGGAATGCCTCCTGTGCCGCCTTTTGCTTGAGGCATGAAGGTATCGATTACTCGTTGCCCAGTAAGAAGGGG
>DAOWNS010000235.1 GCA_030642465.1 Candidatus Thorarchaeota archaeon
ACCATCGAGGTTCTACCCGTATCCGCCGATGCTCTAGGTGTTGTGGTCAATGAAGCTGTCAATGGTTCAAGTTTCAGAATGGATAGCGATATGGTTGTAGCAGTATTTCAACGAAATGTTACTACATGGCAAGAATTCGCTACAGTTTTTTCAGTTACAGTACAACAGACCGGACCCATCAGCGTTTATGTGCGATCAGATGCTAGTGGAACGACTTCCACTTTTGCAAGGTGGCTAGAAACCGCTATTGACAATGTGAACTCCAATGGAGCCGAGTTTGAATGGCATCTCGGCCACGAGGAAGCGCTTTCATTCCCAGCTGGTGCTAATGCTGTTGACGGGAATCCTGGAGTTGCATCAGGAGTTGCTAGTGATGATCATGCTATCGGCTATGTTGGATTGGCGTTTATGACTCAAGTAGTTGCTGTTGAACTATACAACCCTGGAAATAGCGAATGGGTTGTTCCTTCAATTGCCAATGCTATTCGTGCAATACCTGATACCCTTGCAGAACCAGGACAAAATCTGATGAACTCGGAAATAGCAGGCGCATATCCGATTGCCCGACTCCTATTCTATCTAGTCAATCATGATAACATGAAGTGGTTCACAATCACGTATCTTGCTTGGTGTTTGGTTCAGGGACAAGGATATGTAAGCGATATTGGTTATGTTCCCATAAACGGTACCTCTGCTCAGCAATGTGCGCTGGGCATTGTTAGTCGATTGGTACCAAATAATCCATGAATGAATGCGACGCGATAAATGAGAGGTACATGAAAAATGTCTGATTCCAGTGAAACCCAGAATGTAGCAGAAGCCTCGGGCAAAGCCCAAGAAGGGATTGACACTGGAATGCCTTTTGCAGGATTCGTCAATAGGCTTCTGAAACCGTTAAGAGATCTTGTTGAGGCTGATACGCCAGGAAGAATCGATAAGCTAGGGAAAGCAGCCCTAATTCTGCCAACGATGGCCAGCACGCTAATCATTATTCTAATTCTTAGTTTTCTTTGGTTCGAGGCTGTACCAATTCTCGTAGATCCGTCAGGAGGACCCGGGATTATTGTGAGTCCAACATGGGACCCCAACAGAGACCTTTACGGCATTGCGATTTTCATTGTTGGTTCCCTATTATGCACGGGAATCGCCATAGGAATAGCGTTGCCTCTGGGTGTGAGCGGAGCCATCTTCCTCAGTGAGTTCTGCCCAATGCGATTAAGGAGTCTTATCAAAATGATTATGGAGATGATGGCAGCGATTCCTTCGATAGTATACGGCCTTTGGGCGTATGTCGTGATGGTGCCCTACATCAGGAACGTGATGGCTCCGGAGCTTCAAAGCAATCCACTCACTAGCTGGATGCCTTGGTTTCAAGGGTCGACAAACGGTCTCAGTCTTTTGGCCGGTGGACTGATTCTAGCAATCATGCTGCTGCCTACAGTTGTTACTATCACAAGTGATGCTCTTTTGACGGTGCCTAGAACCTTGAGGGAAGCATCTTTTGCTTTGGGGGCCACTCAGAGCGAAACCTCACGCAAGATTGTGCTGTCCGCGGCGCTCCCTGGAGTTGGAGCCGCCATTGTTCTTTCATTAGGACGCGCTGTGGGCGAAACAATGGCGATTCTTATGGTGACTGGGAATTCTCTTCAAATTCCCTACACGCTCTTCGACACAACCTATGTGATGACCAGTATCATAACCAATCAGCTCGGTTACGCCTTTGTATTCCCGTTATGGCGTTCTGCTCTCTTTGCTGTTGCGTTGATTCTCTTGATTATGTCGATTTGCTTTACGTTTATCGCCAAGCTGTTCATTCGTTGGGGCATGAAGACTAGGGGGTACATATAGAGGTGGAGAGTAATGAATGACGAAAAAAATCCGATTTTCCTTGGCAAGATCCTCTTCTTGCGTGAATGGATCTCAAACATAACGCAGTCGCGTCGACATTTGGCAGACTTCTTGTTCAAAGCCGTATTAACAGCGGCTGTGGTCATTATCATCTCACCCTTTTTCCTGATTGTCTACCAAATCGCAAGTATTGGCTTTTGGCAAGTTTTTGGAACTGGGCCGGGTCAAGGCATTGAATTCTTCCTAACTTTTCCCGGAGTAGGACTTGAGGGCGGCATACGCAACGCTGTTGTCGGTACAGTCGAGCTCGTCGTTCTCGCAAGTGCAGTCGGCATTCCCTTGAGTGTACTTGGGGCTGTCTATATCAATGAATACGCAGGCGCTGGATTAGTAAGAAATATTGTGGAGTTCACTTCTGATGTTTTGGCAGGGGTCCCATCAATAGTGATTGGAGCGTTCGGTTTTACATTCCTTGCGAACTTTCTCAATCTGGGAATGGGGATCCTAGCGGGAAGCTTGACTCTGGCATTCATGATGATTCCAACTGTTCTTCGAACGACACAAGAAGCATTGAGAGCAGTACCGATGTCGCTGCGCGAGGGGTCCCTTGCGCTTGGGGCAACAAAATGGGCTACAACATGGAATGTGACAATGAGGGCTGCGTTTCCCGGGCTTGTTACTGGGGTTCTTTTGGCAATCGGACGAGTTATGGGTGAAACGGCTCCGCTTATCTTTACGGCAGGAAACAGTTTGAGCGTACCAACGGAGCTTGTTGGTTCAGGCTCTTGGGTTGCGTCAGTTCCCTATACGATATGGGCATACATCAGCGACCCGAGAGATTACCTTCAGGCAAAAGCACACGGTGCAGCTCTTGCCTTGATGCTGATGGTCCTTGTAGTGACTGTTGTTAGCAACTTGATTTCCAGAAAGGTTACAAGGAGGTTAGTATGAATGGCTGATATCTCACATAACATCGAAATTCATAATCTTTCAACTTGGTTTGGAAGCAAGAAGATTCTACGAGACATAACTTGCTATTTCAAGGACAACTCCGTTACCGCCATAATGGGACCATCAGGGTGCGGGAAAAGTACGCTTCTAAGAACCTTGAACCGTCTTAATGATTTGGTACCAAGCTTCCGTCGAGAAGGCGTTGTCCTATTCAGAGGAGAAGATATTTACAAACCAGGCTCGAGTGTCTATGAACTCAGAAAACGCATTGGCATGGTTTTCCAGAAGCCAAACCCATTCCCAATGAGCATACGTGACAATATCGCGTACGGACCAAAGCTCCATGGAATCAAGGATGATAACGATCTAGACAAAATTGTTGAAGACTCCTTGAAACGAGCCGCCTTGTGGGATGAGGTGAAGGACGAGTTGGACCAACCTGCTCCCAATCTATCTGGAGGTCAGCAACAGCGACTCTGCATCGCCCGAGCGCTTTCAGTTGACCCTCCCGTACTGCTCATGGATGAACCAGTATCCAGTCTAGATCCGCTTAGCGCCGGGAAAATTGAAGAGCTGATAGTCGAGCTAAAGAAGGACTACACAATTATCCTGGTTACACACAATGTGCAGCAAGCATTTAGGGTATCAGACCAAGCTGCATTTCTCTACCTTGGTGAATTGGTGGAGTTTGACAGTACAAAGAAGATTGCCATCGCACCTCAAGATGAGCGAACTGAAGCCTTCATAACAGGAAGAATTGGATAGGTGAAGAATATGAAGACACAGCT
>DAOWNS010000144.1 GCA_030642465.1 Candidatus Thorarchaeota archaeon
ACGAACCATGTGTTCCTAGATTTCTTGTTTGACGTAAACGTGATACCGATTCCCGCAGAAGTTCAAGTAGCAGACGTGCCGCAGCTAACAGTGTACTACGGCGACATGTTATTCTTCGGAATAACCTACAATGATACGTATCATTACGTATCCATTGATGGAGCGAATGTCACGTACACTCTCGGAAGCATCTACGGAGTCCTAGCACAGGATGTGGACGGTGCCTACCGGGGCTCAGTCGATACCACTGAGCTGGCGGCCCAGACAATATACCTGCGGATAGTGGCCACAAAGGGGAACCACTCTACAGCGATAAAGAACTTCATTCTGAGTATCCTTCCGATACCAACAGAAGCCTTGGTTGATGACAACCTCCGCGTTGGATTCCGTGGTGAGAACGTAACATTCACACTCCAATTGAATGACACATACCACGACGCGTTCATCCTTGGTGCTGTAGTCGATGTTTCATGGGAAGGTGGTTCAGCACTCAGCATTGATGACCTAGGCAATGGAACCTATGTTGTCATGATTGCCCTCAGCCTTACGCAACCGAGAACGTACGATATTGACATTATGTTCACCCTCCAGAATTATGTGACCGCATCAATCAAGGTGAACGTGGAAATCAAAGCAACAGGTGCAACGATTCAAGGCCCAGATTCAATATCCATTCCCGTTAATGACACCGCCACAGTTGAGTTCATGCTCTGGGATACAGTTAATGAACTCCAACTTACGTCGATTAATGGATTTGCTAGCTGGGTGCTCGGTGATGTATCTCTGGGCCTAGAGAATGGCAACTATACTCTTGAGATTCCAGGCAACTTGCCAACTGGCTTGTATGACATCACGATTTACTATGTCACTTCAACCTACTCGATAGAGAATAAGGAGTTCAGGCTGGAAGTACGTAACGTGCACACAGCATACACAACAATCAACCAGACCATAATAACGACACCAGGCGCATCTTTGATGATTCCGGTGAGCTATATCGACCTCGACCATGACGTCGGCCTTAGCGGCGTGGTGCCGATTGTATCCTTCGATCAAGACCTAATCACTTACTTCGAAGATCAGACTTACGAGCCATTCGACAATGGAACGTACTACCTCTACTTCCAGGTGATTGGAGCCTACACATTCGATGTGGTTATCACCTTCGCGCGAAACCAGTACGACTCTCAGGTGGTGACGTTCCAGATCCAGTCAGACATCACACCTCAGCAGGCTTTGCAGCAATTGATTGGCTAC
This sequence comes from Candidatus Thorarchaeota archaeon, assembly GCA_030642465.1. Lineage (GTDB taxonomy): Archaea > Asgardarchaeota > Thorarchaeia > Thorarchaeales > Thorarchaeaceae > WTCK01. The sequence goes on from DAOWNS010000144.1 coordinate 1,258, forward strand.
GTGGGCGGCGGAATCCTAGCAATATTCGCAGTTCTTCTCGTAGTATACGTCAAGGTCTGGAGCATTCCGTGGATTATACGGGTGATCAACAAGATGTTGAAGGTGCTAGCAGGTGGAAAAGTTCCAGCGCCTGCGAATGTTCGCACTAGAGCTGAGATCATACTTGAGATTACCAACGAGGAACTACAGCCACTGAATATTCAGAAAGCAATCGAGGACGTTACTGGCGAGTCTATCGTTACAGTGGTTCCAGAGGTCGACGAACTCTTGGAGAAATTGGCCGCGATTACTGGTCTTGGAGAAGTGGAAGTAGCCGCTTTCCGGGCTGATCTGTCCCGCATGAAAGCAAGCGAGCGTCCAGGATTCATACGCGAGGTCATCGAACAGGAAGAGGCCCGCCGCGCAGATACCTTGGCCGATAGCAAGCTAGAGGAAGAACTGGAAACAACCAAACCTGAGCTTCTAGGAGATCTGCCTGAGGAACTTGATGAGCTCCGGAAGAAGCTCCAACAGAAAGGCATGGGCACCGATGAGATTGAAATCATTGTAGAGCAGGCTAAGAATCTTTCAAGAGCAGATCTTGAAGCGCTGTTGGACAGTCTTGGCATCCGTCTTGACTGAGAATCCTGAAGACCCTGGATGGCAATAGTTGCTGTCCAGGTGTTTTATTCCTCGAAGGTTTCCTCGATCTGTTGCAGGATGTCAGGATGCCCCTCGAAGTACTCTCGGGCAGGCTTGAGAATAGCGGTCAGTGCTTCCGTTACTGCCTGCTTGACGTCCATTGGATGAAGCTCCTTCTCCACATACGCCTTTTCAAAGGCATCAATGAACTTGAACTCAACATCGCCCCCGAACTTCTCTTTCCTTGAAACGTTGAGTTTGCCCAGTCGTGGCATTAGGATGTATCTCACCGTGGCTGTGATAGCGTTTTGCTCCAAGTCCCCCGCTGGACAGTAAGCCTTTCTAATGGTGGACTTGATACTCTCAGGACTGTCTGTTACCCTGATGTGCGTGGAAGGATCACTTGCTGACATCTTGGCCCCACCACCCTTCAGTGAAGGCAGCAGTGGCATGAAGATGTAAGCCCCCTTCTGGTACCCGATGTTTTCCAGATGCTCTCGGCCAAGCATGTAGATATTCCTCTGGTCAATGCCGCCAACAGTGATATCAGCTTGAAGATATTTTACATCTAATATCTGCAGCAGCGGATAGAGGAGTTCAGAAACCTTGGCATCACCTCGCATCCTAACAACTTCGCTTGCTGCTCTCTTAGCCCTTGTTGTCGTTACGCGTGCTGCAATCCTGTATAGATCTTCCACGTACTCTCGCTTCTGTTGGTAGGTGGAGCCCCTAACGAATTTTAGTTTCTTAGAGGCAGAACCGAGAATTCCGCGAATGCATTCTTCGTAATATTTCGATCTTAGGTCCATCAACTCGAAAGAAGTTTTCTGGCTATCCAAATGTGCATGATAGTCCGCAAGTAGGATGGTACCCTTTCCGCCAAGTTCCGACAGTTGCACTACTTTATTGAGCGGTATAAGATATGCATAGTGAAATGGACCTGTGGGGGCTGTCCCATAGTAGAAATTGAAGCCGGGTTTGGTTTCGAGTATGTGCTTCAATTCTTCATTGGTAACTATTTCTTCAGCGTTACTCACTGCCATTTCGAGAGGACTGCTCATCTAGACTCACAGCCGGAGTTGTGTTCTCTATCGGTTTTAAGCTTGCTGGGAAATGCTCGGCTCCCGCGTGCGACGTCTTCTCTCGACAATCGCAAGAGCAACAAATCCGACTATAACGCTGAACCAGAGAGTTACAAATCTTATGATAATTATCGCAACTCCAGCTTGGCTTTCGGTGAAACCGAGCAAGAGGGGAATGAGTATGCCAGCCGTACCCTCATAGGCGATGAGCCCTCCTGGTAGGAAGGAAACTGCTCCGATGGCGGACGCTGTTGCGTGGATGAACGTTGCCTGTAGAAGCAGAAACAGCGAGGCTTGAGAAAGCGATGGAAATCCTGCACCGGATAAAATACTAAGAAGCAGCCATAGTGCTACGCATTCCATGAACCACCCCGGAACACTAATCGCTGTGCTTACCGCCATTGGCTTCGGAGACATCGTCTTAGTCATAGTATCGGCAATCAAATTGCTATTGTCTGAGAATCTCTTTAGTGGTCCAAAAGAAGTGAGCTTCTGCAGGATTCCATTATAGAGTTCACTGTGACCCAGAATTATCGCGCCAATGATTGCCGCAGCTCCAAGCAATACAATAAGGTAAAGCTGATCCCCTCCAGCAAAACCAACACTAAAACCTGCCAACGCTAGAACAACCATCGCGATGAGATCGGTCGCTCTCTCTGAAACTACCACAGGAGCGGTCTTAGCCAAAGGCGTTCCATCTAAGTCATTGATGAAGACGCCCTTCACAGCCTCCCCCATCTTGCCCGGAGTTGTCGTGAGTGAGAACCCCGCTAGGAAAATGCTGAGGCTATCAGCGTGACTAAGGTTGACGTCGATGCGGCGCAGGTAGTACTGCCACTTCACATACCGAATCAAGTAGTTCAGGAATGATAAGGTAATCATCGCGGGCAGAATCCAGTACGGAAGGGAGCTAATTGCAGCGATTACCGGGTCAACCTGAACATAGAGTAGTATTGCCAGATAGACGACAGCTCCCATGAGTACAAATGCAATCAACTTTCGGACACTGATGAATTCATTTCCTGTCTGTATTGAAACTTTCTCATCATTCGTCATAAGCAATTCTCCTCATTCTTTGCCAGAGTGCGGATGGAAGGTGGACCAAGGGAAATGAGCAGTAGCCGGTGATCTGAGTCCTACCCTTCTTCAGCTCAGTATAGATATCATCTGCCGTTTCCACATCTTGGAGCCAAGTTCTCGCGTGTCCTATCTCCAAGAATGAATGGGCATCGCTTCCTGCAGTCATTGGTTTGCCAAGGCGTTTGGCCAGCTTCTGCGCCCATGTATTGAACAGGTTCACCATGCATCTGGAGTTTATCCCCTCAATCAGATCAACGTGTTTTTTCGCGAGCTCCTCAGGCAAGCCACGCCTTAGCGCAGTGTGCTTTCTTAAGGGATCCATAGGATGTGGCAGGATCGTTATTCCGCCTTGTGCATGGATATCTTCTGCAATCTCAACAAATGATCGGTTCTCAATCGGCTCCGAAATGAACAATCCGATGAGCTCTCCATAGTCGGAGCATTTGTACTCACAAGCTGGTAAAAGGAATCGTCCATTTCTTTCAATGACCTTCAGGATGGACGGTTTCCAATGCTCAGTAAGGGCAATTCCTCTGAAACCGTGGCGCTTCATGTATTTGAAGAGCATTCGGGGGTTGTTCAGGCCGTCCTTGGAGTAGAGGGTGTGGAAGTGCAAGTCAAAGGCGGAAAGCCTGGCGTTCATAGCAAGCACCTACGGAATTGGCGGAAATATGGTCAAGAGCAACTCAAGAATTCCTCGCCAGAAGAAAAGCGCTACCACAAGCACTATGACGAAAAGCACGACGCCGAATAGAATCCCCTTGTCCTTGAAAGCAAGGTGCGGTTTTCTGCCTACAGGACTGCCTGTTTGGATGAGGTAGACATAGCGAAGGATGAGCCCCGCAACAATCGGCACGGTCATCATCACTGGCTGGTACACCATCATCTCTCCAGGGAAATTGTTGTACGTATAGAGCGCATAGAAGAGAACCAGCCACGTGGCTGACATTGTTATGCCTTGGTCAAGCATTGCTTCGGTGTATTGAGTGAAAACAGGCTTGTGCTTCGCAGCATCCGCTCCAAGATATTGAAGTTCGTTCTTCCGCTTACCGAATCCTAGGAT
>DAOWNS010000260.1 GCA_030642465.1 Candidatus Thorarchaeota archaeon
ACATCGATGTTGTATCTAGACCTGATGGGGCATGACATACGTAACCAGTTGCAGGCCATCACTATGAGTGCGGATTTACTCAAGGACATGGCGCAAGGTCCTGATGGAGGGCGGCTTTTAGAGTATGTTATTAGTGCTGCAGATGTTTGTGATGCTTTGATTGACAAAGTTCATGCAACAGAACATCTTCTCTCTGTGCCCCTTGGCGATGTTTCCTTGAAGGAAGCTTTGGAGCAGACCTTGGACTTGTTCCGTAAAAAGTATCACGAAGTCAAAGTGGTTGTGGACTACGGCGGACTTGATCCCGTTATTCGTGCGGATCCATATCTTGAAAATCTTTTGAGGGAACTTCTGGAGAATGCGGTCAAACACAATCCCAAAGAAAAGAAAAAGGTGTGGATCTGTATTGGACAAAGTGACAATGGCATTAAAATCGCGATTTCGGACAACGGTCCTGGAATGTCCGAGAAGATGAAACTCTCCCTTTTCAACCTAGAGAAACGACTTGGAGGTGTTGGAGCACAACAAGTCAAGCACATTGTCGATAAGTATCGCGGTCATATTCTCGTTGTGGACCGCGTAGAAAATGAACCTAAACAGGGCGTGGAGATTCGAGTCTGGCTGCCAAGCTCTAAGCATTAGTTGAGTTCTTAGCACCTACTCTCTGCTGAATACCAGCGTCTTGACCACAACGGGGACAACAACTCCCTCGATTATGGGTTCTCCTATGTCCACGAAATCACCTTCGTCAAGGGATATTTCATCGATAGCGAGTATCTCGTTCTCGATACCGGTTTCCCTCTTCATGACGTTTCCGACACTATTGCCAATGTCCGTGTCAAAGCACATGAGGATTGATTTGCCAGTTCTCACCGTTGTGGGCAATGCCGCGACAACTCCCTCTGAAAATGATGTAAGATTCTCATATGAGGGTCTAACTGCATCCTTGAATGCTAGAATCAATGGATCAAAACCCTCTTGAATATCGAATCTATCAAGTGCTTGCATAATAGCTCTTCTGATTTCCTCGGATGTTTGCTTTCCTTGTGGAATGTGAGGAACGATCACAGGCAGATTGCGTAATGGATATTCAAGTCCCGCAGAAAGGAAAGTGGTTGAACCGCTTACTTGCAAGCTGCTTTGTCCAGCACCTATGACAGTGGCTCTAATCTTATGCTCTGGCTCGCGCAGAGGCATGCCGCGCTCTGTCACCTTCGCTCGGATTGCATTAGCAAGTAAACGACCGAGGTCATTGAACTCCCGAGTTTCAGTTTCGTAGATGTACTCAGCTACACCTCCTGAGAAAGTCAGCTCGTCGATATTCTCTGTTGCGTCTAAGGGCGGAGTCATCATGAGCATTCTAGCCATGTCCGACTCAAGAGGCCCCTGCATGGCCTCTACAAGAGATTCTGCGAGAGAAGAGGAAAGTTTCCTTTGAGTGTCAGCGTCAATTCTTTTACCAATACTAAGCTTGATTCCAAGTTGCTCAGCAACCTTACGACCGGTTTCCTCAAGTCGGACAAGTGCCCCGCTGTCATCAGTTGCTAGCAACCTACCTCCCACATTTATCGCAGCAGTCTGAATAATTCGCCCTTCTCGACATATTGAGATATTGGAAGAACCTCCGCCGACATCAACATTCATGATTATGAAACCCGTTTTCTCAGACCTTGATACAGCGCCAGCTCCGTAGGCAGCCAGTACTGCTTCGAAGTTTGGCCCTGCAGTCGCCGCTACAAACTTGCCTGTTTCTCCCGCCAAGGCTTCTACAATCTGTTCTGCGTTTTGTTTCTTGGCTGATTCGCCCGTTATGATAACCGCACCAGTGTCAATCTCTGACACCTCGATTCCCGCCGCAGCATAATCTCTAAGGAACAAATCTCTGAGGGCTACAAGGTCTATTGTATCAGCATCGCTGAATGGTGTAAGGTGAATTGGTCCTGAGTGAAGGATCTTTCGCTCTTTGATTTTGAACTTCTCAGATCTGCTTTGGGGGTCCTTCTCAAGAAGTATACTGCTAAAGATGATGTGCGATGTTGAGGAGCCAATGTCAACCCCCACGCTTGTGAGTAGCTTTTGTGTGGTTTTGACAAACACTCTGGAATCAGCGCCTCCTTGGAGCTGGCACAAAATTCTTTGGCCTTTTAGGGTTGCGATTAGAACCATATCTACATGCCTCATATCGATGTCTTCATAATGCAATCGTTGAATAGAAACGCGACCAATCATGGACGTTCTGGAAGCGATTCATAATCGAAGGAGCATTCGTTCCTACCTCGATAAAGAGGTTGAAGAGGAGAAAGTTAATACTATCTTGGAAGCCGGGCGATGGGCACCTTCAGCATCCAATAAGCAAGCTTGGCATTTCATTGTTGTACGTGATCTTGAAATTCGCAAGAAGCTTGCAAAGGCGCATCCTTACGGCAGATGGATGGACCAGTCGCCGGTTGTGATTGTTGTATTGGGTGACCCCGACAAACATCCCAAGTATCATCTGTGTGACCCTCACAACGCCGTACAAAACATGCTGCTTGCCGCTTTCTCGCTTGGCTTGAGTACTTGTTGGATGGGAGTAAGGGATGGTTCCGTAGAACCTGAATTTCGTAAGATTTTGAACATCCCCGAGAACTTGAGGGTTGTTTGCGCCGTATCCGTTGGGTACAGTGACGTGGATAGAAACAGCTCAAGGCAACCGATTGAGAACATTGTATCATGGGACAAGTATGGCAACTAGCCTACTGCCTGACTTACTAAAAGCTCAACCAATGCGTTTCGCGAAATGACCTGCTTAAGTCATAAGGAGGCATCTTCACATCGATAGACTCAGCCTAAATGTTAGCCTTCTCAGCTCTCTTTCCACTGATGTGCTCAATATCAATTCTACCAATGCCCAGTTCTTGAACCGCACTATCCGTAACCTTTGCTGCAATAACCTTTGAGGGATTGTCCTCTAGGCACTTTATCATAACACGTAGTGCGCGTTTCTTTTCTGTCAGATCATCAATGAATGTGACTCTTCCTTTGAATTGAACGGTGGCGAAAATATGGTCACAGTCACCTTGGACATACCCTTTGTCAAGAAGAGCTTGACCCCAGACAGCATTGTTTGAATTCAGGATGTCTATCTTCTTACCCTCCTTGGCGCAGTGGAAGTATATGCAATGACGTTCTCTGTCGTAACGGTGGCTGAAAGTGACAAGATATGGTTCATTATCGGCGCACATGGCTATTGTCACATATTGTACTGCCTCGAGTATCTCGACCATCTCATTC
>DAOWNS010000184.1 GCA_030642465.1 Candidatus Thorarchaeota archaeon
ACCCGACAAAGCTATATCACACGGTAATCTTAGACATCTTGGAGTCCCTAGGCATCACTGGGTTGAGATGAAATGTCCGGCAAACTTCCTGATGCATCCCACGAAGATCGAATCGCTAGTCTTGAAGAAGAATCGATTCGGTATAGAGCTCTTGTTGACAGTATGAATGATGGATTCGGGGTTATCGACAAGGGCGGTGCACTCACCTATGTCAATTCACGTTGGGCATCAATGTTGGGATACGAACCTAATGAGATGGTTGGTCACTCACTTGTGAGCTTCGTAAATGAGAAGAACCGTGCGATTCTAGATGACAATGTCAGAAAGAGGACCGAGGGACTTCCTTCGCAATACGAACTTGAATGGTTAGCAAAGAATGGCAAACTGATTCCTACCATTGTGTCAGGCGCACCGCTTGTTGGGGAAAATGGTCTGCACATGGGCTCCTACGCTGTTATTACAGACATAACTGAGATTCGTCATGTTGAAGATGCGCTTCGAGAAAACGAGCGCTTCCTGTCCAGTGTGTTCAGCAGCATCCAAGATGGCATCAACGTGCTCGATTCAGATAGAACGATTCTCCAAGTCAATCCAACAATGGAGCAATGGTACGCCCACGCGACACCATTGATTGGCAAGAAGTGCTATGAAGTACATGGTGGCTCCGCTCCGTGCGAGCTATGTCCGGCAAGAATAACGCTTGAAACAGGTGAAGCTGCTTCCGAAATTGTACCAAGAAGGGATGCCAACGGCAAGGAAATCGGATGGCTGGATGTTCATTCGTTCCCATTGAGAGACAGAGAAACTAGAGAGGTCACAGGAATCATCGAATATGTACGAGACATAACTGATCGTCGCCTTGCGGAAGAAGAACTCCGTGATAGCGAAACACGATATCGTCTGCTCGCGGAGCATGTTAAGGATATAATCTGGATTACAGACTTGAATTTGGTAATGACATTTGTCACGCCTTCAGCAGAAGAACAACTAGGTTACACAGCTAGTGAGATAGTTGGCAAATCCCTTGAAGACATGATGACTCCAGAATCACTACTGCTAGCCAAGAAAACTCTTGTCGAAGCGATGACTGCCGAACGGGAGAACCTCAAATACGAATCCGGTGCCGCTCTTCGATTGGAGCTCTACCACAAGAATGGGCGCCGAGTCACTGTGGAAGTAAATCGTTCATTTCTGAGGGATGAGAAAGGAAAACCAATAGGGATTATTGGCGTCGCACGAAATATAGCTGAACGGCTTCGTGCGGAGGATGCGTTGAGGGAATCCGAAGCGAAGTTCAGAAGTATATTCGAATCAATCCCGCTGGGAATGCACCTTGTCCGACTTGATGAAGATGGTGACTTAATTCTCTTCGGGGCCAACCCTGCTGGAAGGCGCATGTTTGGTATGGATGATGGTGAGTTTATCGGTAGAAAAATTAAAGATGTGACTCCCGACCCGCCAGGATCTGAAATTATCAAACATCTCCAAGGTGTCATCAAGAATGGGAGTACATGGCTAACCGAAGATGTCATTCATGAAAATGACGAAGTGAAAAGTGCATTTCAGGTTACTGCTTTTCGCGCACTACCTGAAATGTTGGTTGTGACCTATTCAGACCTTACAGATCGCAGAAAGGCAGAAGATGCTCTTAAGGCCAGCGAAGAGAAGTTTCGGCAGATGTTTGAGCAATCACCAATAGGCATCGAGTTGTTTGATGCTGATGGCAATCTTGTAGATGCCAATAGAGCGATATTCGACTTGGCGGGAGTATCAAGCATTGACGACATGCATGAATTCAATATTTTCAATGATCCGAATCTCCCCTCAATGTTGAAGGAAAAAATTCGTCAAGGTGAATCCATTAGACATGAAGTCGACTTCGATTATAGCAAAGTCGCAGAGGCCGGACTATACGAGAGTTCAAGGCAAGGCATCGCATACCTTGACGCCAACATAGTACCACTGGGTTTGAAAGCGGATGGGTCCCCTGCAGGCTATCTATCCCAAATCCTGGACATCACAGAAAAGACCGAAGCCATTATGGCTCTTAAGGAGAGCGAGGAAAAATATCGCATGCTAATAGATAGCTCCCTCCAAGGCATCGCGATAATACAGGGAAACCCATTCAGAATATCCTTTGCGAATCCAGCTCTTGCTAAAACTCTTGGCCATACAGTTGGTGAACTCCTGAATTTTCAGCCTTCTGAAGTTCAACAAATCTTGCATCATGAAGACAGAGCGACGTTTTTCCAGCGATTAAGAGATATCCTTGAAGAGCGACCAACTCCTGGACACTTCGAGGCACGAGTAACCCGAAAAGATGGGGAATTATTGTGGCTGGAATTTACAGCCGGGAAAGTAACCTTTGCAGGAGCACCCGCAGTACAGGCAGCTTTTGTTGACGTAACCGACCGCAAAAAGGCTGAGATGAACATTCGAACGGCAAACGAAAGATCTATCCTGTATCTCGATATACTGGGTCATGACATTACAAATCAATTGCAGGCAATACTTGGTGGAGCCGCACTTCTAAGACATACAGCAGGAGGACCAGGAGTAGCTGAACAACTGGTTCAAATCTTGGAATCAGCCGAGAAGTGTGCGAAAATAATCACGAAGGTTAAGATAACTGAGGACCTGATGGTTGTCCCGCTTGCTCCAAGGCTTCTAGATGACGTCTTGCGGAAAACTGTTGAAATGATGGCAGCGGTGCACAAGGAAGTGAAATTCATTTCAGAAATCCAGGCAACAGAAGCCACCATTCAAGCCGATAAATTCCTTGAGCACATATTCAATAACGTTATTGACAATGCGGTCGACAAAAACCCCCATGATATTAAGAAAGTCTGGATTAAAATGACTGAAAGCGGGAATGGATACGAAGTGACCATCGAAGACAATGGTCCCGGAATCTCGACAAGACTCAAGCCAAAGCTATTCGACACCTCACGACGATTTGGAGGTGTGGGACTTCATCAAGCCAAACACATCATCGAAAAGTATGGCGGAAGAATCGAGGCCTTTGACAGGGTGCCTGGACAACCGGGCAGGGGAGCAGGCATCTTGATGTGGTTCCCAAAGACGACACGAAGGAATCAAAAACTGTCCAGCGAGTGAAGTGAATCAGCACACAATGGCTCTGATAAGCCAGCATTCATCATCGCGCACATAGGATACCATTTTTGCGGAGGAATCCGATACTGGACTCTAGATCATGTCTATTCTTCAGCTCAAGAATCGCGGGGCCAGCAAAACCAATACTCTTGACGGCCTCAAGAAAACCCTGAAGGTCAATGCTTCCTGCGCCAAGAGGGAGATGGTCGTCAGAAACCCCCGCGTTATCATGAAGGTGCAACTCAATAATCAAATCATTTAGAAGATGTGTATAGTTCGCGAGGTCACTATTAGCAGTGTGAGCATGCCCGATGTCTAGGACTGCTCGAACCCCTTGATCACGAAATGCCTCAACAACCTCAAGGTGTTCATCTGGATACAGGATTAGTTCCCGGTCTTCAGATTTTTGTTTGTTCTCTACGCCGATTATTACTCCGGAATTCACTGCGACCTTAGTTAGTTCTGAGAGACTGCTGTGGAGTTGATCGCGGGCTTTGTGCATCAGATCGCTTGAAAGGTCACCGGGAAATGAGCCGGCGTGTACTACTAGCAAATTAGCATTTAACCTACTAGCTAGCTCAACACATTCCTGCATGAACTTCACTGACGCCCTTCTAATGCCTTCCTTAAGGCTAGACAAATTCACATCGAACAGGGGGCCATGAAGGATGATATCGAAATTATAGGTGTCTGCAAGTCCCCTGACTTCATTGATACGTTTTCGGTCCATCTCGGAGGGTGTGTACGGATGTTCAGTTTGAATCTCGATGTAGTTCATACCTAGGTCATTACACATACTAAGGAATTGGTCGAAGGGTATCTCACAACCCGCATAGAGAGATGCTCCAATGTCCATCATGTATCACTTCAATCGTTAGCGCGTCGTATTCGCTTCTCGGAAAAAGCATTATGAAGCTTATCCTGATTGAGTGGCGCCCGCGCTGGAAAATAGCCGTGAGCTTTATGACCATTTCTTACGATACACAGGACTTAATCAAACTGAGTCTTGGGTGAATCTATTGCGAGAAATCAGAAGAAGAGAGAGGGCTATTACTGATAGGAATGAGATGGTCGAGATACTCGAGGCAGTACAATATGTGACAATAGCCATGTGTACCGATAATGCGCCATATCTTGTCACTTTCAGCCACGGTTACGACAGAGAACGTCATTGCATCTACTTCCACTGCGCCAAGGAGGGCAAGAAAATAGACATCCTGAATTCCAACAGCGCTGTCTGGGGTCAGGCTCTTCTTGACAAAGGGTATGTCCA